>CAZWXX010000006.1:0-24792 GCA_964637865.1 uncultured Muribaculaceae bacterium
GCAAAAAGTTAGTGGAATATTTCACAAAGTTCTATTGTGAGACAACGGCAACAGAGTTAATCGTACCAACGAACAAAACTTATAAACTATTCAAGGAAAAATATAAATTTGAAAAAAATGTACATATTATTCCAACAGGTATTGAAGTAGAACGTTTCTTCAAAGAAAACATAAACTCAAGAAAAGTACAAGACTTAAAGAAAAAGTTAGGTCTTAGCAAAAGAGACTTTATCATTGTCTTCGTAGGACGTCTGGCCCAAGAGAAGAATATTGAGTTTTTACTAGAGTCTCAAAAAGCCCTTATCAAAAAACATGCCAATATAAAACTATTAATTGTAGGAGACGGACCAGATAAAGAAAAATATGAACAGTTTGCGAAAGACGAAAAACTAACCAAAAGTATTATTTTCACTGATAAAGTAGCATGGGAAGATATTCCATACTATTATCACTGTGGAGAGTTATTTGCAACCGCATCCAAAACAGAAACTCAAGGACTCACAGTCATTGAAGCAATGGCATCAGGATTAGTCCCTCTATGTATCAAAGATGAATCATTTATATCAATGATGACAGATGACTTAAACGGTAAATTCTTTGAAACCGAAAAAGAGTATCAAGAGCAAGTGATAGAATTATATGAAGACAAAGCCAAAAGACAGTACTTTGCAAAACAAGCAAGAATTCAAGCAGAACACTGCGGAACGAGTCACTATGCGAATCAAGTATTGGAAGTCTATGAACGTGCCATTAAGGAAAAGAAAAAGTATCGCTTTGGGCTAATTTCTAAAATTCACGAAAAATTAAAAGGAGAATAAATTCATAAAAGATAAGGCATACAACAAATAAAGAAATAAGGTGTAAGAATGATATATCAATTAGATATTAATGACAGAGCCTTCTCGGCGATTCAAAATAAAACAAAGACAATCGAAATTAGAGCGAATAAAATAGATTCAGAATTAGATTACTCTCAAATAACACAAGGTGATATCATTAAATTTAGTAATTCTAAAGATGAAGTATTAACGTGCAAAGTAATAAAGAATCAATGGTATTCTTCCATAGAAGAACTTCTTATGTTAGAAGGAACTAAAATGACTTTGTCTAGTACGAATGACTATCAAAAAGGAATCAACTCTATTAATCAATTAAATGGCTACGAAACTGCAATTAAAACAAATGGTGTTTATGCCATTCATATAAAATATATGTATAGTGATGACTCTGTTTGGGAAGAATTGTATCAAATAGCTTGTGATACCTTAAATCCAAGCAGCAAATTGCATATAGATTATGGAGGCGTTGCAGCAGTAGTATTAAGTGAAAACGAAAATATATACACAGGAGTTTGCATTGATACCGATTGTTCTATTGGAATGTGTGCAGAACGAAATGCAATTGCTAATATGCTAACTAATAAAGAAACTAAAATAAAGAAATTAGTCTGCATAGGAACAGATAAAAACTTAATGTTTCCGTGTGGAGTATGTAGAGAATTTATGATGCAACTAGATACAAGTAATAAAGATATGGACATCTTAGTTAATAGAAACCCAAATTTAACCACCAAACTAGAAGCACTTATTCCATATTGGGAAAATAAGTAGAGAGTTAAGAAAAAATAGGTGAATAATAAGATGAACAAAAAACATATAGTAATAACTACACTCTGCATTATATTTTCATTAATAATAGGTTTCATAACAAAAGATATTCTACTTGGAAGCACTATTTTAGCAACAGGCCTATTAAATGCTTATTATGCAAGTGAAGGAAAAAAGATAAACTATTTATTTGGATTGATCAATTATCTATTTATGGGATATATATCCTTAAAAAACAATCTATTTGGTGTCTTTTTCTTTTATATATTTGTATTTGCACCATTACAAATAAAGGGTTTTCTAACTTGGAATAAGAATCTAGATAAAGATGATAATGTAAAAGTACGAGAGCATACTTTAAGAAATTCTTGTTTCATTACCCTATCTTGTATTCTCGGAAGTCTTCTCCTTGGATATTTATTAACACTTATTCCAGGACAGCAACTAGCATTTTTAGATGCAAGTTCAAATTGTATCAATTTATGTGGAATGGTTCTGATGATACTTAGATTTAAAGAATCTTGGTGGTTATGGTTAATTAACAACATCATTGACCTCACCATATGGATTTTTGTAACAATCAACCATGGTAGCAGTGCTTGGATGATGTTAATTACGTCCCTTGGTTATTTACTAATCAATATTTATGGTGTAATAAAATGGAATATGGATGCAAAAAAGGAGAAAAAATATGAAAATTGTACTAAATCATAAATGTAATTTCACGAAAAGTGAATTTCTAAAATACCAACAAGAGTTTTCAAAAATAAAAACATCACACCCTCTAGTGTTGTGCCCTAGCACTCCCTATTTATCTTTGTTTAATCTTTCTAATGCCTCACTAGGTAGTCAAGATGTATCACGCTACGAATTGGGCGCCCATACAGGAGATGTCGCAGCAAGTCAGTTAAAGTCAATGAATGTTAAGTATGTGATAGTTGGACATAGTGAGAGAAGAAAAAGTTATCAAGAAAGAGAGAAAGTAATCAAAGAAAAAATAGAAAAACTTTTAAGCGCAGGAATCACTCCCATCCTTTGCGTAGGAGAAACCAAAGAGGAAAGAGAGTGTGGAAAAACATTAGAAGTAATAGCAAAAGAGCTTTCTATTCTAAATGACTTAGATAAAGAAAAAGTAATCATTGCCTATGAACCAATTTGGGCAATTGGAACAGGCAAGGTACCAACTGTTGCAGAAATTGATGAAGTCTTAGAGAGTATTCGTTCTAAAGCGAAAGAAAGCATCTTACTCTATGGTGGAAGTGCAAACGATGAAAATATAGAAGAACTAAAGAAAAGTAAATACATAGAAGGCTATTTGTTAGGCGGGATTAGTCTAAAGTTAGAAAAGTTACAAGTTTTCCTAGATTTGTGTTAATGCAAGGATTCGACAAAACTTGTCTTTTTTTTTGCTATCAATTTCCGACATAATGTTATATAATGAAAATGCGTGGTAGTATAGGGAAGGAGAGAAAATGGAAAAAACAAGAATATTAATGATCGATGACAATGTGGAACTAGTAAACATGGTTACCGAATTTTTTAGTAAACACGCAGATATAAAAGTAACATTACGTGCACATAACGGAGAGGATGGTTTCAGTCTCATTGATAAGAAAAGAGATGAATATGACTTAATTCTACTAGATCTTATCATGCCCAAAAAAGATGGGATGTATGTCCTAGAGAAAATGCGAAAGAAGAAAATTGAAAAGAAAGTAATCATTCTAACTTCTTATAATGCACAAGATATGATAAGAAAAACCTCAGAGTTAGGCATTAGTTACTTTATTTTAAAGCCATTCGAATTAGATGAGCTAGAAAAAAGAGTAGAAGAAGTAATGGAAGGAAGTAAATTTGGTAGTAAATCAGTAGATGTTTACCATAATAATTTACAAATTTCAATCACTAAAATTCTACATGAGTTAGGAGTCCCATCGCATATCAAAGGATATCAATATATCCGTGAAGGCATCCAAATGCTTTATGATCGTCCTGAAGTAATAGGAGGAATTACAAAAGAGTTATATCCAGACATTGCCAAGAAATTTGATACCACAGTATCCCGAGTAGAGCGAGCAATTAGACATGCTATAGAAGTAAGTTGGAATCGTGGAAACTGGCAGTTAATGGAGGAAATATTTGGGCATAGTGTTGATATCGATAAAGCAAAACCCACAAACTCCGAGTTTATTGTTACAGTTGCTGATAAACTAAGACTCGAATTTCATAAACCAAGTAGTATTGAATAAGAAGGGACAAGCAGTAATAGTCTTTTTTATTTTTGCAAAAAATCGCGAATTTTGTCATTCGTCAGAACTTGACGGAATTTGCAAGAAAGCGTATACTTAATTTAAGTAATATGTTAGGAGGATACACTTTATGGAACGAAAAATAATGCAGTACTTTCACAAATGGAAAAATGACCTAATTAGAAAACCTCTATTAGTTTATGGCTCAAAACAAATTGGTAAGACATTCACAGTATTAGAATTTGGAAGTCAAAATTATAAAAATGTAGTGTATTTTAATTGTGGTACAAATAGTGAACTTCTAGAATTATTTAAAAAAGAAAAGTCTCCTGATAAATTAATTTTAAATTTATCCCTAATGTCAAAAGAAACCATTTTAAAAGAAGATACTCTTTTAGTATTTGATAATGTAAGTGAATTAGAAATTGTAAAAGGAATTAAGTTGATTGGCAGTGAAAGGCGTGCCTATCATATCATTTTGATAACATCTCATCGAGAAAACTTAACCATTTTCAAAGGAGAAGAATTACAGTTTAAAGGAATGAGTGAGATGGACTTTGAAGAGTATCTATGGGCACATGAAGAACAACAATTGGCAAATCTAATTAGAGAGTCTTTCGAAAAGCATAAAACTTGTCCTTTTCATAAAGTAGCCCTAGACTATTTTTATGAATACTTAAAAACAGGAGGTTTACCAGAGGTTGTCTTAAAAGAAAAAGAAGGATATAATGAAGCAAAATTAGATGCTATAAAACAAAAAACACTAGATGGTTATAAAGCTGAAATTGCTCTAAACCCTACTTTAATTGATATTAGTCGCGGAATAGAAGTACTTCGTTCTATTCCAGAACAACTAAAAAAAGATAATAAAAAATTTCAATATGGCTTGTTAGGACGAGGAAGACGTGCCAAGGAATATGAAAGTGCTATCAAATACTTAGTAGATAATCAAATACTCTATCGCAGTTTCAAAATTCAAACAGTGAAGTCTCCCTTAAGCAGTTGCAGGGAAAAAGATAGCTTTAAATTATATTTGCCAGATGATGGTCTATTATATTCTATGTTACATTTATCAGCAAAAACATTGCTTACTGATGAAAAATTAAAAGAAACATTGTATGAAAATCATATTGCAAAGACTTTAATGGAAGCAGGTTATGCACTTTATTACTACCAATCAGAAGGAAAAGCAGAAGTAAACTTTGTGATTCAAAATAGAATGGGAGAAGTAATACCAATAGAAATTGCCACTCGTTCTATGTCAAAAGCAAAGTCATTATCGATTTTTATGAAGAAGTTTACAGTAAAAAATGCATATCGGATTACAGAAAATAATTTTTCTACTAAAAAAGAAGTGCGTTATTTACCAATTTATGCTGTATTTTGTCTAAATGATATGAAAATATAGAAAGGAGATTCTATGAAACGACCAGTTATTTTAACGATACTAGATGGATATGGATTAAGAGAAAACAGAAAAGGAAATGCTGTGATCCAAGCAGATAACAAAGTCTTCAATATGCTCCTGCATAAATACCCCCATACAACACTAGAAGCATCAGGAAAAGAGGTGGGTCTTCCCAAAGGACAAATGGGAAACTCAGAAGTAGGACATATGAATATTGGCGCTGGACGAATTGTTTATCAACCGTTAGAGCGAATTAATCAAAGTATTGAAGATAAAAGCTTTTTTCAAAATGAAGAAATTCTAAAAGTAATTTCCCATGTAAAAGAAAACCATTCGAAATTGCACTTAATGGGACTAATCAGTGATGGAGGAGTACATTCCCATATTAATCATTTAATGGCTCTTCTTGATATGTGCAAAGAAAATAATGTAGAAAACTTATATTTGCATCTTTTTACAGATGGAAGAGATACCGACCCGAAAAGTGCTTATACTTATATTTCGCAAGTAGAAGAAAAATTAGAAAGCCTTGGAATCGGTTCTATTGCCACTGTTGGTGGCAGATATTATGGAATGGATCGTGACAATAACTATGATCGCCTTAAAAAAGCCTATGATGTCATAGTAGACAATGTAGGTCCCTATGGAGAGTCTATCAAAGCAGAGATTGAGAAAAGTTATGAAAAGAAAATTACTGATGAGTTTTTAGAACCAACGATTTATAATGAAGCTGGAAATATCGAAGAAAATAATGGTCTAATTGTCTTCAATTACAGAAAAGATCGACTTCGTGAAATCTTAACCTGTCTTACTAATCCAGAAAATGAGATGAAAGTAGTACCAATTAAAAATCTAAAAGTAGTAACAATGATGCCAGTTGTAGAATCAGTAAAGGCTTCTCACGCTTTTGATGATCCAATTCTTACGAATAATTTAGGAGAATATATCGACAAATGTGGTCTAAGCCAACTTCGAATCGCAGAGACCGAAAAATATGCCCACGTTACGTTCTTCTTTGATGGGGGACGTGAGATAGATTATAAAAATGAAAAGAAGATTCTAATACCATCTCCTAAAGTTGCTACTTACGATTTAAAACCAGAGATGAGTGCTAAAGAAATAACAGAAAGCTTGCTAGAAGAAATGGAAAACTTTGATCTCATTATTCTAAACTTTGCAAATGGTGATATGCTTGGTCATACGGGAGTTTTAGATGCCGCGATTAAGGGGGTAGAAGTTGTGGACCATTGTTTATTAAAAATCTATGAGAAAATAAAAGAGTTAAATGGTATTATGATTGTAACAGCGGATCACGGAAATTGTGAAGAAATGCTGGATGATGATGGAAATATTGTGACTTCTCACACAACCAATAAAGTACCATTCATCATAACAAAAGAAGATATCACACTCTCTCCAGGTAAACTAGGAGATATTGCCCCTACCATTTTAGAATTGCTAAACTTAAAGATTCCTGTGGAAATGACTGGAAAAAGTTTAATCCAAAAATAAAATATCCACAGCATTCTGTGGAAAAATAGAAAAACCGTTAGAAAAAATAATTTTCGAATAACCTAAGCTAATAAAAATTAGCTCTTTTTCTTTGGATAAAAGAAAAAATATGGTATGATAAACAAAATGTGATTGGAGGAAACAAAATGGGGAAAATTACATGGATCAAAAATGATAAAATAAAAACAATGGGAGAACTTGCATATATCTGCTTTGGAAAAGAAGAAGCTTATTCTAGTAGAGTGGAACGTCTATTAGATATGGAATGTATAATACCTGAAGATGTAGAGCTACTCCATTTAAAGAAAGTATACTTTGCAGGTACAACGGTTTTTAAATGCTTAAATGAAAATACAATAGTGATTTTAGAAGAGTGTGGACTTGGACTTCGGACTGAGTTTCAACAGGGAAATATCGTAATAGAAAGACCAAAAATAAAAAATCATAGAGGATGTTCCACAACGACTAAGTTTGAAAACGTGGAAAGTGTAGAACTTGCATTATCTGATGAAGTATTATCTACATCTGATGAGTGGTATATGCTAAATGGTGTGAAAACACTTTCTGTAACAGGAGAAGCAAAAAATACAACGATTAATATGATGAACAGGGATGACGAAAGAATCGAAAGTGTTAGAATAAACAATGCACATAATTTATCCCTAGAGGGACTAAAAGCGCAAAAGATAGAAATAAAAAATAGCAAAATAAAACTAAAAAATACTCTAGATGCTGAAAGCCTACATATAATAAAAAGTACTGTCACTGGCCCATTTTCTTTTGAATTATTAGGAAAAACAGAAATAAAGGACTCTGAAATCAAATGCCATAACTTCATGATAGCAGATGATGCTTTTACCCCCAAAAATAAAGAGCTTGTTTTTTCATCAGAAAAAGAAGAAAGTGGAAATTTAGCAGTTGCTCGCTTAAAACTAATATCTGATTTAAAAGCGATTAGTGATAAAGTCTCTACTGCTTGTGCAGTCCAAGAGGATGATAAGAAAAACCAACTGGAAAAAAGATATGAAAAAGAAATACAAGAACATGAAAAAGCGCTAGCCATTGCTCAAAGTCATCAAGAATACTATGCAAATCTAATTGTAGAGAGGCAAGCTGCAATTTCTATGATAAACCAAGAGCTAGATTCCAAAATGGAAAATATAAAGACAGGACTAGCACATCAAAAAATAAAAACAATTGCGCTACCGAAATCAAATAAGAGATAATAAAAACTCTTATTTTCTATCTATAAATAAAAAAGGAGTGAAATAGATGCAAACAATAACCTATATAAAAGAAGGAAAAGAAAGAAAAATAAGTAGACTAAATTATGCTTTATTTGGAAAAGGTGATATATATTCACTGGAAGAAGATGACAGAGAAACAATAAAGTATGAAGTTTCAAAAGATGTAGAACTTCTACATTTAAAAAATTTTAAATTTGCAAATTCAGTGTGTTTTCACCTAAAAAATAAAGATACAATATTAGTATTAGATGCTTGTTGTTTTTCGAATCGATTTGAAATCTATAATGGAAGCGTTTCTGTAAATGTACCGACATACAATAACTCTAGCTCGAATATATACTTTCATGATAATGAATATGTAGAATTAAATTTACAAGATGATACTATAAAAGGTGGTAAACCTAGACCACATACTTACTGGTTATCAAGTGGACAAGAACTAACAATGACTGGAGATGCTTCAAAGAGTCTTGTATATATAGATAAACATATATCTAAAATTACAATGCAAAATTTAGAAAATCCTCGATTAGTATGGGGAAAAGTAGAAGAACTAAGAATGTTAGATACAAAAATCAAAACAGGATTTGGTTATGAGACTAATTATAAAAAAATATATATGGAAAATAGCACGTTAACAGTAGGTGGAGATGCCATTGATTTATCCAAAACTGAAAACTTACAAATAAAAGATTCTACTATACAAGCTCCTCTCATCTTTTTGCCAAATGGAAAAATGAGAAGAGGTCATAATCTAGAATTTTCAAGTACAAAAGATGATACCTCTGGAAATCTTTTCTCGGCTCGACTTAGTTTAATATCTTGTCTAAAGACAATTGGAGAAAAATCAGAAATAGCTTGTGATGATAAAAGCAAAGAAATATCAACTGAGAAAGACGAAAAATATTTACCAACGATAGACTTTCATCAAAAACAGATACAAAGATATGCAGAATTAATTGTAGAAGAAGAATCTGCAATTGCTAAGATTGAAGAAGAAAGAAAAAATATAGAAAATAAAATTGATGGTAACTTGCATAAACAAAAGATAAAAACAATACTACCGACAAACAAGAAATAAAGTTTTTCCTGTTTTTTTTCTTTTGTTCGATTGTAAAGTGCGAAAATACGTTCTATAATAGAAATAGGAGGGGATTCTATGAAAGAGAGAATGATATTTCATATTGATGTCAATAATGCCTTTCTATCTTGGAGTGCTGTTCTTCTCTTAAAAGAAGGGTATAAGCAAGATATTAGAAAAATTCCTGCCATCATCGGTGGAGATGAATCAAAACGTCGTGGGATTGTTCTAGCAAAATCTCCTATTGCTAAAAGATTCGGAGTAGTAACAGCAGAAACTCTCTATTCTGCTAAAAAGAAATGCCCCACCTTACAAGTTTTTCCTCCAAACTATGAATGGTACTACGAAAAGTCTAGGGAACTGATGGAGTATTTATCCCAATATACTCCAACCATGGAACAATTTTCAGTGGACGAATGCTTCTTAGATATGACAGGGACTTCTTATCTTTATAAAGACTACATAAAACTTGCCTACTATCTGAAAGAAGAAATCAAGAACAAGTTTGGCTACACTGTAAATATTGGAATAGCAAATAATAAACTTTGTGCCAAAATGGCTTCAGACTTTGAAAAACCAGATAAAGTGCACACTCTATTTAAAAGTGAAATCAAAGAAAAACTATGGCCTCTTCCTGTAAAAGATTTATTTATGGTGGGAAAGAAAACGGCACAAGAACTTCAAAAATTAAACATCAAAACAGTAAAAGACTTAGCAGAAACATCGGATGCTCTTCTTTATAAACATTTTAAAAATCAGAGTACTTATTTAAAAGAAGCGGCAAACGGAATTGATACTTCTAAGGTAGAAGCACGTTCTAGCAAAAATGAAAGTATTAGTATATCAGAAACACTTCCTTATGATTTTGAAGATGAAGAAAAATTAAAAGAAGTACTATTTCGTCAAACAGAAGAAGTGTCTCGTGAACTTCGTTATAAAAAACAATATACCAAAACCGTGGCTGTAATCTTTAAAAATAATAGATTTATCAGCTACTCTGCTCAAGTGGGATTGTTTAATGCAACAGATCAAACAGAAGAAATCTATAGAAATGTAAAAGAAGTATTCGAAAAAAACTGGAAACAAGACCCGATTCGACTAATTGGTGTTCGTCTTGCAAGCCTAACTGATAAAAAAGAAAAACAACTCTCTCTTTTTGATGAAACATCCGAAAAAGAAGAAGATGATAAAATTCAAAAAACATTAGATGAAATTAATAGAAAATATGGAAGTACCAAAATCGCACCAGCTTCTCTCAAATTATTAGGAGAACAAAATACAAAGAATAAATATAAAAAACAGGAATAGGAAAAATATTTTGACAACAAATGAGAAAGTGCTTAATATAATCAAATAAAAGGAGTGAAAAAATGAAAAAACCAATAATTGGGATAGTAGCAAAGCCATCTTTAGAACAAGATATATGGCATTATATGGAAGTAGTAGATGATATTAGAGTCGCGCTAGGGAAAAATAATGCTCTAACAGTAGGAATTTTACCAACAGAAAACAAAATAGATTTTAAAAAAGACGAGGAAGTAGATCACATAGAATTAAGCGATGAAGAAAAAGAAGACTTAGAGCAAGTAATAGTACGACTAGATGGAGTCGTCTTAGAAGGCGGATTAGTTAGTAATATATATGAAGAAGAGATTGCAAGAATTTGTATTGAAAAAGATATTCCTCTACTTGGAATATGTTCAGGCTTTAATAATCTAGTAAGGGCATTAGGTGGAAGTGTTCATATTGATGATAGTATTTTTCATAATCAATTTGGTTCCCGTATCGCCCACAATATTAATATCGATAAAAATTCTAAATTATTTGAAATATTAAAGGAAGAAACGGTTGCCGTAAATAGTATTCATACTTGTGTTGCTAAAAGAGAAGAAATTAAGGAATATAAAGTAGTAGCAATATGTCCAAATGATAATAACGTAGAGGCGATAGAACTAGAAGGAAAAAGGTTTGTAATGGGACTAAAATGGCATCCAGAACTGATGGATTCTATGAATAGAGTATTTGAAGAATTTGTAAAAGCGTGTAACGGAGAAAAATTACCAGAACAAGCGAATGGTTTTACATATAAGAAAAAATAAAAAAATCGTATAAAAATGATCGTGAAATAATAAAAAGAAATAGGCAATGGTTTATTTCTTTTTAATTTATGGAAAAAATAAGATGAAAAAAATGTAAAAAAGCCTTGCAAAATAAAGAAATACCATGCTATAATTAAATACGTGTGACTGCTTAGATGTGTGAGGTTGCCGATACACCGGGTTAAGTTGTTAATTCGCTATCGGGTTATTTACACGGAGCGAGTCTATACTAGATATAGGCGAAGGGAGGATTTAAAATGTCAACAGCAAAAGTTCGCATTCGTATGAAAGCATATGATCACAGAATACTTGACAATGCCGTTACAAAGATTGTAGAGACAATCAAAAGATCAGGTGGAGAAATCTCAGGTCCAGTACCACTTCCAACTGAAATTGAAAAATTTACAATTTTAAGAGCTGTTCACAAATACAAAGATAGTCGTGAACAATTCGAAATGCGTACACACAAAAGACTGATTGATATCAAGAATCCAAGCAAGGAGACAATCGATGCCTTAGCGCATCTAGATTTACCTAGCGGAGTGGAAATTGATATCAAGACAAAATAATTTAGGAGGAAACAATAATGAAAGGAATCTTAGGTAAAAAAGTCGGAATGACTCAAGTCTTTACTAAAGATGGAAAATTAATTCCGGTTACTGTTATTGAAGTAGAACCAAATGTGGTAACACAAATCAAAACAGTAGAAAAAGATGGCTATGTTGCAATCCAACTTGGAACCGATACAAAAAGAGAAAAACTTAGCAATAAACCAGAACAAGGTCATGCCAAGAAAGCTGGCACTGAGCCTAAGCGCTTCTTAAGAGAAATTAGAGGAGTAAACGCAGAAGACTATACATTAGGACAAGTAATTAATGTAGATATCTTCGAAGAAGGAGAAATTGTTGACGTAACAGGAATTAGCAAAGGTAAGGGGTACCAAGGTGTTATTAAACGTCACAATCAATCTCGTGGACCTATGGGACATGGTTCACAATACCACAGAGGTGTAGGATCTCTTGGAACAATGAGACCAATGCACGTTCTTAAAGGTAAAAAACTTCCTGGACAAATGGGTAATGTACAAAGAACTGTTCAAAACCTTGAAATCGTATCAATTGATACAGAAAACAATTTAATCTTAATTAAAGGTAACGTTCCAGGACCAAAGAAATCATTAGTTATCATCAAAACAGCTGTTAAAAAGCCAAATGCGAAAGTAGAAAAGAGAGATTTAATTACTTACGTTGAAGAAGTAGTAGAAGATGCAAATGTAGAAGAAACTGCAGAAAACGAAGAAGTAAATGAAACTCCAGTAGAAGCTACTGAAGCAAAAGAAGAAACAACAGACGCAACAGAAGAAGAAAAATCATCACAAGAATAAAATGAAACAAAGAAAAAGTTTATGAATAATGTGATGAAAGGAGGAGAAAAGGTATGAAAAAAATAGATCTTTTAAACCTTAAAGGTGAAAAAATTAATGATATCAAACTAAATGAAGAAATTTATGAAATTACCCCAAATGATAAAGTCTTATATGATGCTATCATCTTAGCACAAGCATCACTAAGACAAGGTACACATAGTACTAAAAACCGTTCTGAAGTAAGAGGTGGAGGAAGAAAACCTTGGAGACAAAAAGGAACAGGTCATGCTCGTCAAGGTTCTATCCGTTCAGTACAGTGGGTAGGTGGTGGACGTTATGGAACACCAGTACCAAGAGATTATAGCAAAAAACAAAATCGTAAAGAAAGAAAGCTAGCATTAAAATCTGCTTTAGCACATAAGGCACAAGATAATGAAATCATGGTAATTGAGGAATTAGTGTTTGCAACACCAAAAACAAAAGAAATGGTTTCATTACTAAATACATTAAAGTTAAATGATAAAAAAGTATTAATTGTAATGGACAATGAAAGTTACGAAGAAAATGTAATTTTAGCAGCAAGAAATCTTCAAAATATTGCATTAATCTATGCGGATGAAATTAATGTATTAGACTTAGTAAACTCAGATATGATGCTAGTAACAGAAAAAGCATTAGAACAAATTGAGGAGGTGCTTCGTTAATGGATACTAAATATTTAGATATTATTAAAGCACCAGTAATTACTGAAAAGTCACAGATGGAACAAACAATGGGAAAATATACATTCCTAGTGGATCCAAAAGCAAACAAAACAGAAATTAAAAGTGCTATTGAAAAAATATTTAATGTAAAAGTAAAAAGTATTTCTACATTAAACGTGAAACCTAAAAAGAAGAGAGTTGGTCGTTACCCTGGAATGACGAATCGCGCCAAAAAAGCGATTGTTACCTTAGAAGAAGGCCAAACAATCTCACTTGGTTAAGGAGGATGAATTATGGCAATTAGAAATTATAAGCCAACGACACCTGGACGCCGTAAAATGAGTGCACTAGTAAATGAAGAACTAACAAAATCTACTCCTGAAAAAAGCCTAACCGTTCGTATGCAAAAGAAAAGTGGACGTAATAATCAAGGAAAGATTACAGTTCGTCATCAAGGTGGCGGTGCAAAAAGAAAATATCGTATCATTGATTTCAAAAGAAATAAACTTGAAGTGCCTGGTGTTGTAGCAAGTATTGAATACGACCCAAATAGAACAGCAAATATTGCATTAATTAATTATAAAGATGGAGAAAAAAGATATATTCTTGCTCCAAAGGGATTAAAAGTAGGCGCTACTATTTCGGCAGGAGAAAACGCTGATATTAAAGTAGGTAATGCCCTACCGCTTATGTCAATTCCAGTTGGTACAATGGTACATAATATTGAACTACGCCCTGGAAAAGGCGGAGAACTAGCAAGAAGTGCTGGAACTTCTGCTCAAATTCTTGGTCGTGAAGGATCATATGTAATGTTGCGTTTATCTAGTGGAGAACAAAGAAAAGTACTTGGAACTTGTATGGCAACGATTGGTGAAGTTGGAAATGAAGATGCATCTCTTGTAAAACTTGGAAAAGCAGGACGTAAGCGTCATATGGGAATTCGTCCAACAGTTCGTGGTTCTGTTATGAACCCTAATGACCATCCACATGGTGGTGGTGAAGGACGTGCACCAATCGGACGTAAAGCACCAGTAACCCCTTGGGGAAAACCTGCGCTTGGATATAAGACACGTAAGAAAAAACAATCTGATAAGTTTATTGTACGTCGTCGTAATGGTAAATAGGAAAGGATGATTAAAAATGGCTAGAAGTCTAAAAAAAGGCCCTTATGTTGATGCAAAATTATTAAAAAGGGTACGCGAATTAAATAAGTCTGGGAAAAAAGAAGTCATTAAAACATGGTCACGCCGTTCCACTATTTTTCCTGATTTTATAGGACACACATTTGCTGTTCACAACGGTAAAGAGTTTATACCAGTTTATGTTACAGAAGACATGGTTGGACATAAATTAGGAGAATTTGCATTAACTCGTAAATTCGGTGGACATGGACAAGACAAGAAAAAATAAAAATAATGACTAGGAGGAAATTGTATGGAAGCAAGAGCAATCGCAAAATCACAAAGAACATCTCCTATTAGAACAAGAATTGTAATTGATACAATCCGTGGTAAAGATGTAAGTGATGCGTTAACCATATTAGATAATATAAACAAGAAATCAGCTAGACTAATCAAAAAAGTACTAGAATCAGCAATTGCGAATGCCGTAAATAATGAAGGTGCAGATGCTGCAACTTTATATGTAAAAGAAGCAAGAGTAGATGCTGGTCCAGTGATGAAACGTGTAAAA
This sequence comes from uncultured Muribaculaceae bacterium, assembly GCA_964637865.1. Classification (GTDB taxonomy): domain Bacteria; phylum Bacillota_I; class Bacilli_A; order RF39; family UBA660; genus MGBC119817. The sequence goes on from CAZWXX010000006.1 coordinate 14,966, forward strand.
ATCGATTCACGTTCACATACAAAGAGAAATGATAAAAGAACTAGTCACATTGTAATAACAGTGGCTACAAAATAGTAGAAGGAGGGATATGCATGGGACAAAAAGTAAATCCTAATGGACTTAGACTTGGCATCAATAAAGACTGGGAAGCAAAATGGTATGCAAATAAAAGTGATTTTTCAGAAAAATTGCTAAAAGATATTGAAATTCGCAAGTTTTTTGAAAAGAATCTAAAAAATGCTGGAATTGCTAAAGTTGAAATTGAAAGAAATGCTAAGAGATGCGAAGTAATTGTACATACTTCTAAACCAGGCGTAATGATTGGTCGTGGTGGAGAAGAAATTGAAAAACTTAAAAAGCAATTGTCTAAAATAGCAGACGAAAATGTACAAATATCTATCGTTGATATCAAAAAAGCTGATGTAAATGCTCAATTAGTAGCTGATTCAATTGCAAATCAAATTAGTAATAGAGCATCATTCCGTATGGCCCAAAAACGTGCAATTAGAAATGCAATGAAAGCAGGGGCTAAAGGAATTAAAACAAGCGTATCTGGACGTCTAGGTGGTGCTGATATGGCACGTAGCGAAGGATACACAGAAGGAACAATTCCACTACATACTTTAAGAGCAGATGTTGATTACGCAACAGCAGAAGCAGATACAACATTTGGAAAAATTGGAGTTAAAGTATGGATCTACAAAGGAGAAATTCTTCCTTCTAAAAAAGGTAAAGGAGGTAAGTAAGTATGTTAATACCATCAAGAACAAAATATCGTCGTGTTCATAGATTACCTCATGAAGGAACCTCACGTGGAAACCGTGAACTATCTTTTGGAGAATATGGGTTACAAGCAAAAGAAGGAGCTTGGATTACAGCAAATCAAATCGAAGCAGCTCGTATTGCAATGACTCGTTATATGAAACGTGGTGGTAAAGTATGGATTAATATATTCCCACACATGCCACTTACGAAAAAACCAATTGGTACTCGTCAGGGAAAAGGTAAAGGTAATGTCGAAGGATGGGTTGCAGTCGTTAAAGAAGGTAAAATCATGTTCGAAATTTCTGGAGTTTCAGAAGAAGTTGCTCGTGAAGCTCTACGCCTAGCATCTCACAAGTTACCAATTGCCACAAAATTTGTAAAGAAAGAAAATGGTGGTGAGTAATATGAAGGTAAAAGAAATCAGAGAGTTATCAACAGAAGAGATTAATGCAAAAATCAAAGAAACAAAAGAAGAATTATTTAACCTACGTTTCCAACAAGCAACAGGAAACCTAGATAAGCCTTCACGAATCAGAGAATTAAGACACACCGTTGCCAGAATGAAGACCGTTCTAAAAGAACGTGAAATAAATGAATAGGAGGTAGACGATGGAAAAAAAGGTTAAAAAAGAGCTTGTCGGAAAAGTAGTAAGTGCGAAAAACGATAAGACAATCACAGTTTTAGTAGAAACATATAAAAAACATCCATTATATCACAAGAGAGTAAAAGACTCTAAGAAATATACTGTTCATGATGAAACAAATAAAGCGAAAGTTGGAGATACAGTAAGAATTGTCTCAACAAGACCAATCTCAAAAACAAAACATTTCTATTTAAAAGAAATCGTAAAAGAAGCAGTTATTGTATAACAAGTGCGAAGGAGGAATAATCTATGTTACAACAAGAAAGTAGGTTAAAAGTTGCTGATAACTCAGGCGCAAAAGAATTATTAGTAATTCGCGTTCTAGGAGGAAGTAAAGTAAAAACCGGGAATATTGGAGACGTAGTTGTAGGAACTGTAAAAAATGCAATTCCAAATTCTAACGTACCAAAGGGAAAAGTTGTAAAAGCAGTTATCGTTCGTAGTCGCCAAGGTGTGCGCCGTGACGACGGAAGCTACATTAAATTCGATGATAATGCTTGTGTCATCATTAAAGATGACAAGAGTCCAGTAGGTACTCGTATTTTTGGACCAGTAGCAAGAGAACTTCGTGACAAAGACTATATGAAAATCGTATCTTTGGCTAAAGAAGTACTATAAGGAGGATAATATGAACTTTAAAGTAGGAGACAAAGTTGTAGTTATCGCTGGTTCTGATAAAGGAAAAGAAGGAAAAATTATTAAGACATTAAGAAACGAAAATAAAGTCGTTGTAGAAGGTGTTCACGTAGTGAAAAAGCATCAAAAAAATGACGGCCAAGGAAATGGTGGAATTATGGAAATGGAATCCCCAATCCATGCATCTAATGTAATGATAGTAGATCCTAAAACAAAGAAAAGAACTAGAATAGGACATACAACTGATAAAGATGATAAAAAAATAAGAATAACAAAAAAATCAAACGAAAAGCTTGATTAGTGAAAGGAGGGTAATATATGAACCGCCTAAAAGAAAAATACTTAAATGAAGTAGTTCCAAGTTTAATGAGTAAACACAACTATAAATCAATTATGGAAGTTCCTAAATTAGAAAAAATCGTAATCAATATGGGTGTAGGAGATGCTACTAGTAATTCTAAACTATTAGATGCAGCAGTAGCAGATCTTGAAAAAATCTCAGGACAAAAACCAGTAATTACAAAAGCAAAAAAATCAATTGCTGGATTCAAAGTAAGAGAAGGTCAAGCAATCGGATGTAAGGTTACATTACGTGGAGAAAATATGTATAATTTTATGGATAAATTGATTGCAATCGGACTTCCTCGTGTTAGAGATTTCCGTGGTGTAAGCCCAAAATCATTCGATGGTCGTGGAAACTATACAATGGGAATTAAGGAACAATTAATTTTCTCAGAAATTGATTATGATGATGTTGTAAAAGTACGTGGTATGGATATCGTATTCGTAACAACAGCAAAAACGAATGAGGAATCATTTGATTTATTAAATGAACTAGGAATTCCTTTTAGAAAGTAATTGGAGGGTAAAAATGGCAAAGAAAAGTATGATAGCAAAAGCTAATAGAAAACAAAAGTACAAAGTTCGTGAATATACACGTTGTGCTCGTTGTGGAAGACCTCATGCAGTTATGAGTAAATTCGGAATATGCCGTATTTGCTTCCGTGAATTAGCTTATAAAGGACAAATACCAGGAATCAAAAAATCAAGTTGGTAATTGGAAAGGAGGAGTTAAATTATGGCAGTAGTAACAGATACTATAGCAGATATGTTAACACGCATTCGTAATGCAAACCAAATGCGTTATGAAGAAGTACGTGTACCAGCATCAAATTTAAAGAAAGAGATCGCTCGTATCTTAAAAGATGAAGGATTTATCAAAGACTATAAATTAGAGAAAAACGATGTTCAAGGAACTCTAATTCTAACTCTTAAATATACAGAGAAGAAAGAAAGAGTTATCACTGGACTTAAGAGAATTTCCAAACCAGGACTTCGCGTTTATGCTAAGAATGATGAAATTCCTAAAGTGTTGAACGGACTTGGAATTGCAATTCTATCAACATCAAAAGGAATTATGACAGATAAAGAAGCTCGTAAACAAAATATAGGTGGAGAAGTTCTAGCTTATATTTGGTAAGATAAGAAATATAAGGAGGTGTCAAAATGAGCCGTATTGGAAAACGTATTATTGTAGTTCCAGAAGGAGTAACAGTAAAAGAGGAAAATGGAATCGTGACCGTTACAGGACCGAAAGGAACATTAGAGCAAAAAATGCTAAAAGATATTACTATGACACAAACAGATAACAGTATTACACTAGATCGTAAATGTGAAGCAGCAAAAGCAATGCACGGAACAATGAATGCACTAATTCAAAATATGATTAAAGGTGTAAAAGATGGTTATGAAAAAGAATTAGAAATCATCGGTGTAGGTTATCGTTTCAATGTACAAGGTAAGAAATTAGTAATCAATGCCGGATATTCACATCCAGTAGAAATGACAGTACCAGAAGGACTTACAGTAGAAGCAAAAAGCAATACTGAAATTACTGTAAAAGGTATTGATAAAGTAGCAGTTGGCGAATTTGCTGCCAACATTAGAAAGGTACGAAAACCTGAACCTTACAAAGGAAAAGGAATTCGTTATAAAGATGAACATGTTCGTCGTAAAGAAGGAAAGAAAGCTGCTTAATAAGTAGGAAGGGAGAATTATTATGATAAAGAAAGAATCTCGTAATAGTATGCGCGTTATTCGTCATGAGCGCATTCGTAACAAGATTTCAGGAACAAGTGAAGTTCCAAGATTATGTGTATTTAGATCAAATGCTGGAATTTATGCACAAATCATTGATGATGAAACAAAATCTACAATAGTTGCTGCTTCCTCATTAGATAAAGATTTAAAAATTGCAAATGGAAGTAATATAGAAGCAGCGAAATTAGTAGGAGAAGCTATCGCCAAAAAGGCGAGTGCTAAGTCTATTACGAAAGTAGTATTTGATAGAGGTGGATACCTTTATCATGGTCGTGTAAAAGCCCTAGCAGAGGCTGCGCGCGAGAATGGATTAGAATTCTAATAGGAGGTTAGTATGCAAAGAAAAACACAAGACCCTAAGAACAAAGAGTTCGAAGAATTAGTAGTTGACATTAAAAGCGTTGTTAAAGTTAACAAAGGTGGACGTCAAAGAAGATTCTCTGCAACTGTTGTAATTGGGGATAGAAAAGGTCGTGTTGGATTAGGTACAGGTAAAGCAAATGAAGTACCTGATGCAATCAAAAAGGCAATTCAAGATGCCAATAAAAATATGATTAAAATACCTCTAATTGATGGAAGAACAGTGGCACATGAAGCCATTGGAACAGCAGGAGCTGCACGTGTTATATTAAAACCAGCCCCTCGTGGTACTGGTGTTATCGCTGGTGGTTCTGTACGTGCTGTCCTAGAATTAGCAGGAGTACGTGATATTGTCTCAAAATCCCTTGGTGCAAGAACAAAGCTAAATATGGCAACAGCTGCACTTAATGCATTAAAATCAATTAAAACACCAGAAGAAGTTGCAAAACTTCGTGGTAAAACAGTAGAGGAGATATTAGGATAATGAAATTACATGAATTAGAAAAGAATATCGGCGCTACTCATAGAAGAAAACGCGTAGGTAATGGTCCAGGTAGTGGCTTAGGAAAAACATGTGGCCGTGGACAAAAGGGACAAAATGCACGTAGCGGTGGAGGAGTTTCACCAGTATTCGAAGGTGGACAATTACCACTTTACAGAAGACTTCCAAAAAGAGGATTCTCAAATCATATGTTTAAAAAAGTGTACGCTGTAATCAATATTTCGGACTTAAATCGTTTTGAAAATGGTACAGTAGTAACACCAGCTTTACTAAAAGAAGCAGGAATCGTAAAAAAAGAATTAAGTGGAATTAAGGTTTTAGGTGAAGGAACATTAGAAAAAAAACTTACAATTCAAGCACATAAATTTTCTAAAACAGCCTTAGAAAAGATCAAAGCAAGCGGAAGCAAAGCTGAGGTGATCTAGTATGTTTAAAACCATGAAGCAATTATTTGCATCCAAGAATAAAGATTTACGAAAAAGAATCTATTTCACACTTGGAGCATTAACAATCTTCATACTTGGAACTGCAGTTAGAGTACCAGGTACTAAAGATTTAACAAGTAATTTAGGTTTCTTAGAGCTAATAAACACAATGGGTGGAGGAGCTTTAAAGAACTTCTCAATATTTGCTTTAGGGGTTATGCCTTATATTACGGCATCCATTATTATTCAATTATTACAATTAGATATTATTCCATATTTTTCTGAACTTGCAAAACAAGGACATACAGGAAGACAAAAGATAAATCAAATTACAAGATATATGGGAATCGCATTTTCCTTCATTGAAGGTTATGCCTTTGCCTTTGCTTTCATCGGAAAAAGTGGAGATCCAATGAAATATTTATACATTGCAACAGTCCTAACCGCAGGAACTGCATTCCTATTATGGTTAGGAGACCAAATCAGCCAAAAAGGAATTGGTAATGGAATTAGTATGATTATTATGGCAGGAATTATTGCAACACTTCCTCAAATGTTTATTACAGCCTTCCAAGGTCTTGTAACATTTGGAGATTTGCAAACAACAATTTTGGGAATAACAAAGTTTATTTTATTTGCTCTTGTCTACTTTATAATTGTAATTGGTGTTATATTTGTTCAAGAATCAGAAAGACGTATTCCAATACAATATGCAAATAAATCAACCAGTGCATACGGAGCAAACCAATCTTTTATGCCAATCAAGATTAACACAGCAGGAGTTGTACCAGTCATCTTTGCATCAAGTTTGATGGCTGTGCCTGGAATTATTTCAGGATTTATAAACAAAGAAGGATTTACCTTATTTGTGCAAAAGTATTTAACATACACGACGCCAGTTGGTTTCTTAATTTATGTAATATTCATCTTCTTCTTCGCATATTTTTATACCTTTATTCAATTTAAGCCAGAAGAGTTTGCGAAAAACTTACAACAAAATGGTGGATATATTCCAGGTATTAAACCAGGAGAAGAGACTGAAAAACATATTAGTAAAGTATTATCAAGGCTTACTGTACTGGGAGCATTATTTCTAGTAGTAATTGCAGGTCTTCCAATTTTATTCTCAAAGTTTACAACGCTTCCAACCAGTGTATCCATTGGTGGAACAGGACTATTAATCGTAGTTGGAGTTGCTCTTGAGACATATAAACAATTAGAAGGTAGCTTGCTTACTAGAAATTATAAAAAAGGATATAGTAGACGATGAAAAATATAATGTTTATCGCACCACCTGCTGCTGGAAAAGGAACACAAGCAGAGATGGTCGTAATGAAATATGAAATTCCTCATATTTCAACTGGAGACATTCTAAGAGAAATATCAAAAGAAGATAGTGAACTTGGAAACTATGTACTAGAAACACTGACTAGTGGTAAGCTAGTAAAAGATGAAATTACTTATCAATTAATAGAAGAACGCTTAAAAAAAGAAGACTGTAAAAATGGATTTATTATAGATGGCTTTCCAAGAACTTTGGATCAAGCTATAAAATATGATGAAATTTTGAGTCGGTTGGGTCAAAAAGTTGGCTATGTATTCTTACTAGAAATTGATGAAAAAACACTAGAAAAAAGAATTACAGGTCGTAGAATTTGTGAAGAATGTGAATCAGTATTTAATATTAATGAGAAAGAAAGAACTCCACAAATAGAATCAGTATGTGATTATTGTGGAGGACATCTTTATCAAAGAAGTGATGATAATTTAGAGGCTTTTCAAACAAGATATAAAATGTATTTAGAAAAGACAGAACCAATTATTAAACACTATGAAGAAAAAGGCGTGTTATACCGCATAGATGGAAATAGACCCATCGGACGAGTATTTCACGAAATAGATTGTATTATTAAAGGTAGTGAGAATAAGTGATTACAATAAAAAGTGAACGCGAAATAGCATTATTAAAACAAGCAGGAAATATTGTTTATAAAACTCATCAGTACCTAAAACCTTATATAAAAGAAGGAATTACAACTTTAGAACTTGATAAATTAGCAGAAGACTTTATAAGGAAAAACGATGCAACTCCTTCTTTTAAAGGATACAATGGATTCCCAGGAAGTATATGTACAAGCGTCAATGATGAAGTAGTACATGGAATTCCAGATAATAGAAAATTAAAAAATGGAGATATTATTTCAATTGATATTGGTGCATGCTACAAAGGCTATCATGGAGACTCAGCTTGGACTTATGCAGTAGGAGAAGTAGATGAAGAAAAAAGATATTTAATGGAGCATACAGAAAAAGCACTTTATCAAGGATTAGAAGTAATAAAACCAGGTTCACGCATTGGTGATATTGGAAATAGCGTAGAAAGTTATGCCCATAAGCATAATTTAGGCGTAGTCGTAGAGCTATGTGGCCATGGAGTCGGCACAAAACTTCATGAGTCACCTGATGTGCCTAATTATGGTGTGGCAGGAACAGGACCTAAATTAAAAGAAGGAATGGTAATAGCCGTTGAACCAATGCTAAATATCGGAAGTCCAGATATTTATATGTTAGAAAATGACTGGACGATTGTAACTGAAGATTCTCGTCCATCAGCTCATTATGAACATACAGTAGTTGTAACAAAAGATGGATACCAAATACTGACAGGAGAGTGAAAAGATGGCAAAAGAAGATACAATTGAAATAGAAGGTAAAGTTCTAGAAATTATACCAGGTGGAAAGTTTAAAGTAGAACTTGAAAACGGTCACCTAGTGGAAGCCCACGTTTCTGGTAAAATACGAATGCATTACATTCGCATCTTACCAGGTGATACTGTAATGATAGAACTATCGCCTTATGACTTAACACGTGGGCGTATTACCTATCGTAAATAATAGGAGGGATAAAAATGAAAGTAAAACCATCAGTAAAGACAATTTGTGCAAAATGTAAAATTATTAAACGTAAAGGTCGCGTTATGGTAATTTGTGAAAATCCAAAACACAAACAAAGACAAGGATAATATTATAGGAGGTGTACTATGGCACGTATTAAAGGTGTAGATATTCCAAATGATAAGCATATCTGTATATCATTAACTTACATTTATGGTATTGGAAGAAGTCTTGCAAAAACACTTTGTGAAAAAGCAGGCGTAGATCCAACAACGAAGGCAGGAGATGTATCTCAAGAAGACTTAATCAAATTAAGAGATGAGATTAACAATCATTTAACAGAAGGTGACCTTCGCCGTGAAGTAAGTATGAATATCAAAACAAAAATGGAAATTAATTCTTATGAAGGTAGCCGTCATAAAAAAGGATTACCTGTAAGAGGTCAAAGAACTTCTCGTAATGCTCGTACTCGTAAAGGTAAGGGTAAGACTGTTGCAAATAAGAAGAAAGTTTAATAACGTAAACTAATTTAAAAGGAGGTTAGACTTATGGCTTATAAAACAAGAAAGAAAAAAGTAAAAAAGAATGTTCCAGAAGGTGTAGCACATATTCATTCTACTTTCAACAATACAATTACAACCATCACAGATAAAGAAGGAAATGTAATTAGTTGGGCATCAAGTGGAGCAATCGGATTTAAAGGAAGTAAGAAATCTACCCCATTCGCTGCAGGCATGGCCGCTGAAGCTTGTGGAAAAACTGCCTACGATATGGGAATGCGTAAAGTAGAAGTCTACGTTAAAGGTTTAGGACCAGGACGTGAAACAGCAATTCGCTCACTTCAAACTGCAGGATTAGAAATTACTGCAATTAATGATGTTACACCAATTCCACATAATGGATGTCGTCCACCAAAGCGTCCACGTGGATAGTAGATTTTGTAATTTAAATAAAGGGAGGTTAGTTTCATGTTACAATTTGAAAAACCAGTATATAAAATAACAGACTCAGTAGAAAGTAATTTTTATGGGAAGTTTGAACTTGAGCCACTTGAAAGAGGGTTTGGACATACACTAGGAAATGCCTTAAGAAGAGTAATGCTATCATCATTACCAGGAAGTGCAATTAGTAGTGTAAAAATTGCCGGAGTTCTACATGAATTCCAAACAATCGAAGGTGTTTTAGAAGATGTTACTACAATTATTTTAAACTTAAAAAGTGTAGTAATTAAAAATCATTCTAATGATACAAAAGTAATACGTATTAATGTAAGTAAAGAAGGAGTTGTTACAGCAGGAGATATCGAACATGATGCTGATATCGAAATTGTAAATCCTGATCAAGTAATCGCAACCCTTGCCAAAGGTGGAAAACTAGAAGCAGAGTTTACGGTAACAAACGGAAGAGGATATGTAAAAAGTGAAGAAAACAAACGTCTTCTTGACATTAAAAAAGCAGGAGTTATTGCAATTGATTCTATCTACTCTCCAATTGAGAGAG
>CAZWXX010000007.1:0-22009 GCA_964637865.1 uncultured Muribaculaceae bacterium
TATAAAGGAAATTGTAAATCAAGTTTTAGAAAATACTTAAACTTGCGGAAGAACCCCAATAAGGTAAGGAGTAATAAAATGATAGCAATAAGACGAAGGACTTTCACTATAAAAGTTCTTTTCTTCATTGTATCCCTCCTTTCTTTTTAAGATTGGAGGACGACACTCACATCAAATGTTCCTATAAAGATTATATAATAAGAATAAGTTTAAAACAATCGAACAATCTAACTTTTATTTTAAATTTGTATTTTCTCCCCCTTTTATGATAGAATATCCTCATCTTAAAAAAGGGGGGCAAGTTGTATGAAAATAAACCAAGATACATTAGATACTATTTATCATAAACTAAATGACATCGAACAAAAACTCGATTCCTTTCTATTAGAAAATCATAAATCTCTATCTTATTTATTTATGCATGTAGAAGATATGACCGAGTGGGAAAATTTTGAAGAATTACCAGCATTAAAGGAATATATAAATGAGGAGACTACCCTCCTTCTAGTACGAGACTTCCTATTTTCATTAAATCCCAAATATAGTAATTCCTTTATCAATGATTTAGACAAAATAGAAGTAAATAAGAAATCATACTATACTAGATATTTATTCAGTAGTTGGTATAGAATATATTATTCTCAAAACTTCAATATGGATGATGGTACCTCCTTAACACATGAATATCTTCATCATCTTGCCTCCCATTTTCCTAAATTAAAGATAGATACTTCTGCTCATACAACATATACAGAAAGTTTAAGTATATTAGGAGAATTAAAATATCTAGACTTTTTAAAATCCATTGGGTTTTCTCAATATGAAATTAACATACAGATAAAAAGTATTAGAAAAAGAGTAAGAAATGATACGTATGCTTTCTTATCTTTCGAACCGTTATTAGATGTTTATCTTTCAAAAGAAAAATTAACGATGGATAAAATGGATGAATTAGTAAACTGTAATCCTTTTTATAAGGCAATTGGAAAAGAAGGAACAGCTCATAATATCAATTTGCTAGCAAGTGAAAAGAATTACCAAGAGGTACTAGATTACAAACATTCATTAGGAATGATTCAAGCAACATCTCTTCATCAAGATGGAATTTCTAATGAAGACTTCGTAAATCTCATTGAAACAATTAATACAGTGGAAATAGATGAGTTCGAAAAACTATTACCACAAAAAACAAAAATAGAACTAGCAAGAGATACAGCAAATGAATTTAACTTCCAATTTGTAAAAAAATAATTTTTTTTGCGTTTTTGACAAAAATTTATAATTATGATATATTGAATATGTCAAGGAAACTTGCATAAAATATAAAAAAGGGATACTTAACAGTCCTAAGTTGAGTACTCACCTCAATGGTTGTTGCACTAATCGTTAGATTGAGTGCTTTTCTTTTTGTCCGCTATCATTTATATAATAGAATAATAAGTAGAAAGATGATAATGAGCAAAGAAAGAACTAAAAAATCCTTTTTTGTCATACCATCACCTCCTCTTGAGGGCAAGCACTCAACTGTTAAAATATTCCCATCCAAAGTATACAATAAGTTAATTTCAAAAACAATCGAACGTCCTAACTTTTATTTTAAATTTGTATTTTTTACATGTTGCAACATCTTTGTAAATATTTTACTTTCTTTATAAATTCCTTTATCCCATTCATACCAAACATCAAAAGCATTTGAGACAACATTATTTTGTATCATATCTTGAACCTTTTTATTTTGAAATACAACATTATTTTGTTGATCATCTAATGAATGATGATATTCTCTATCATAATAGACTTTCGATTGGATATCTGCTTCTAATTTATCGCAATAATAAGCATACATTGCATCAAGTGTTCTTCTTTCATCAAAAGCAAATAATTGTGTTAACATTTCATTATGTCCTTGTAAATTACCTATGATCTCTCTCATTGCTTGATGTTCTATTTTTTCTTTTTCTTCTTTACTTGTTCCATCAAATGGTGTAATATCCCCGATTGCAATTTCTCCCACCTCATGTATCGATAATGTGGAGTTTACCCAATTTAGGTCTATTGGTAATTGAAACTCTGTTTGTATCCCTGTAGCAAGAGCCATTGTTGTCACCACATGTTCTGCTACTTTTTCTCGTACATCACTGCTAATATTCCAATGTTTCTCATCCCAACCACTTCTATCTTTATTTTTAAGAATACAATTTAAAACATAAAACCTGAATATTTCATAGTTTTTACTAGGATTAGTTAAATATTCGGTTCCAAAAATATTTTCTTTTTTAGCATAATGATAAAGCATATCATAGTTATTTTCTAAGAACTTATTCTTTGTTAAAAATTGGGATAATTTTCTATCTAAACCATTACAATAATCGATTATTCTTTTCTCATTTTTAGATAATTTTAATGACATATTTTGTCTTTCCAGATATTCATCTAAAGCTTTAGGATCTACTTTTTTCATATTTTCTAATAATATATTCTGAAGCAATTCTTTCTCATTTTCTACTAATTCATATTCTCTTTTTATTGCATTCCAAAGTGTCATTGCACCATAAACATGAGATGCTTCACTTTGTATTTTTCCTGCTTTTCTATGTTTTAATCCATTTGCTAGCATATAAAAATCTAATACATTTTGTAATTTTTCTTCCATAAGACTCTCCTTTTCTACTGTCTAGTATACATAAAACTATGAAACAAGAAAAGAAAAAATCTTCTATGACTTTTATTACTTTCTAACTTTTATACTGGTATGAGAACTCTTCTATCTTTAATACTCTTTTTGTATCATCATACATCATTGATTGAAAATGATACTTTCCACTTTCTGTTGGCACTTCATTATAAGTATTTAACTCTTTATTATAGATTAAATATCTACATTTACTTTTCTTAGAACAAATCATATCTATTGGCATGAGATTTTCTAGATTTGTACTTATTTTATCTTCAGAAATCCATTTTTTACTGCTATTTATTTCCCTATAGAATTTATCTGATTCTTCTTTATCTTGAAAGGTAACAGTAGAGGAAATATGTTCTGATAGATAGCTCTCATCCCACTTTACTTTTCTAAATTTTCCTACACTGGGAAGCTCTATCCCTATTACTTCTTGATACTTTTGTACTTCAGAGTAGTCTGTTTCAAAACCAAAAAGTGAACTAATTAAAGAAAAGGATGCGAAAAAAATAACAACTAGACACATAATAGCACCTATTATTATATTTCTTTTTGCACTTGCGTTTTTCTTTTTATAGCAAAAGCCAAGAATTAGTGATAATAGTGGAATTGGGAGTGCCACGAATGCTCCATAGGCATATTGAAACATATCAAAGTCCATTGTACTTTTCAATTGTGCTAGAAAAAACCAACCTCCTAGGGCAATCCATGGTGTAAAAAGTGTTAAGAAAAATATCAGTGTTAACATATGAGAAATCATGTTTCCTTCTTTTTTAGCAAATTGATTGTTTTTTACTATCTTTTTATTTTTCATATTCATCTTCTTTGAAAAATCTATTTCTTTTATCTCACTAATTATTTTAGAATCTACTTTAGCAACTGGTATTAGAACTTTTATTCTATCAGATGTTTCTATATATAAAGTGTCATCTATTTCTTTCCATTTTTTAATGTCACGATATAGTATCTTTTCTGTTATTTTTTCTGTTTTTTTTATGAGGTATTTTTCAGAAAATTCTAATGAATAGGATAGACTTTCAGGATTATTTTTTACTATTTTCTTATAATCTTGATATGTACGAATCGTTATATACCAACAAGCTACTGCAATCCATAATAGTATTAAGCAAATATCTGATACTATTATTTTTCCTAAAGTAGATGCTACTTTTTCCTCTGTTGGTGATAGGGCAAATAAAGAGAAAAATATCCATGTTACAGGTGGAATTAAAAATAAGTCTAAATCATTACTTAGAAATATAGTTCTCATTTTTTTAAACTCTTGATATGTAATATGAATATTTGCTATTTTGTTATTTTTTTCCATACTTTTACCTCTTATTTATATTTGATCTAATTCTATCATAGAAAATATATTTTACCAATGCTTTTTATTTCTAATGTCAAAAAGGCTCCTACTTTTCTGTTAGGAGACTATCAAGGCTTGAGATGGTATACCCTTTTTGATTCAAATATTTTAAGACGATATCTAACTCTTTTTCCGTGGTATTATCTACTTTCATACTGATAATAGAACCATCTGATACTTTTTTCTTTACTTCCATATAAGGTTTATTCTTTACTTGTAGTGTTGGAATAATAGTATGTAGACCTAGTTTACTACAAAGCTCTAATACTTCTTTTTTATCATATTCGGCATAGCAATAATTTTTATTTTTTGTGGTGATAGACTGTAATATAGATAATGCTGATGTGAAGTATGCTTCATCATAAGTGCCATTATAATGCATTACCTCTACTTCATGACCCAAAGAATTCATGTTAGATACTAACTCTTGATTGTTTTCTAACCACAAGCCATCTACAAAGAATGTTGCTTTTACATTATTGGTTTCTAATATTGTTAAGATAGAATCTATATTATCTGTTCTTTCTACTTTAAAAACAAGGGAAACACTACTATCTAGTCCACTACCACTTTCTACATATTTATCATAATAATCGTCTAAGGAAACTGATGGATCAATTTCTTCAAAAACAAGTAAGCTTTCTTTATAAGCTCCATACTGTTTCATTTTTTTATAACTTTCATTTACATCTACTTTGCTTCCCTTTGCTCCTGGAATGATACTATTATCTGTAAGAACTGCATCTACTGCTTTTTCGTAATATTTATGTTCTTCTTTTTTTATTGTTTTCATAATTGGATCGCTATCTCTTAATACATCTACTACTTTTTCTGTGTAATATAAACTAAAAAGAAAAAGAAGAATTACCCCACTTGCTTGCCATACTTTTTTCATTTACATCACCTAATAAAATGTATGTGCATTCCTATCAAAAAAGACCTTGAAAATCATATGGTCTAATGTGTCAGTTTATCAAATGAAATAGAGTATAGTTTAATCTTCTGTTCATTATTTTCCAACCAATCATTATACTGTCTTGCCAATCCTTATTCTTTAATCAACTCCTTTATTTTTTTTTACTATATGAGTAATTTAAGTATAGCAAAGTATGAAAAAACTGATAAATTTATCACCTTTTAACTTTGATAAATTTATCAGCTTTTATAATATCATTTATATTTGTCCACAAAATGGTTTTCGTGGATGATGAAAACTTATAAGTATGAGTCTTTTCTTATCTTCTCACTCAACTACAAACGGACTGCTTTGACTGCCATTCCCTGATGTGATTTTAGTCCCAGGAGCAAGTGATAAGGTGGGCCGGACGCCGTACGAGTTATTGATGTAGTTACTGAGCAGGTCGCCAAAAGAGCCGACATTGAAGCCACGCACATTGCTGTCATTGAAGTAAGACGGCGACAAAGCCCACCAAGCCTGATTCGTATATAAATAATAACTAGAATTAGCAGTACCGCCTTTGCCTCCTGCCAACATAATCTCATCTGTTGTAAGTAATGCCACAGGATAGGTTAATAATCCATTTCCATTCTTTGCATCTACTGTAAATTTATCATCTGTATTTGTACAGGTCAAGTTTGGATTTTTATTTGTAATCGCTCTGTCATATGCTCCGAAGTAAGTATTACTTCCATCAACTCTAGAGCTTCGATCATTACACCAAATGGGATCTTCTAACTTACTAGTATAATCTGTCATATTGGTTTGATACCATGTATCTATTGCTCTTTTTATCGTAGAGTCAGTCGTGTTATTTACCATATATCCTACATATTCTATAGAATCAAAAGTCTTATTAAATACACTTTTCCCTATCTGTGTTGCTTCTCCTGTTGTATTCGTGCATTGTCCATTCGTATCAGGAGCCCCATTGTAGATGAGTTTTACTCCACCAGTTTCTGTGGTTCTAACGATCTTCCAACAAAATCCTCCAAATTTAACATTATTATCAGTCACTGCCCCTCTATAATAATGGACTGGATACTTTTCATCTTTCGTAGTGTTTAGAGTATATACTCCTTTTCCATTCGTACCTGATGAAATTTTTGCAAAGTTTATTCCTGTACTACTTATTACAAATTCACTCTTAATATTATCCAGTACTGCTTTTTTAGATATTATTTTATAAAGATCCTTTGTCTTTCCTTGCATTGCCTCAATTCTTAACTGCCCTTTAAAAGTAGTATTCATTGCTTCATTGGTTGCATTAGAATCGATCCATATTTTTAGTGAGTATGTATATTTTTCTTTAGCAGAGATGATATCTTTATCTAATATTCTATTAGGATGCTCTCCTGTTGTACTTAATAGATCAAGACTCATTCTTTCTCCATTTTTTACTAGTTCATATTTGATAAAAGAGTCTTTCATTCTAGTTTGTCCATCAGTAAGTTCTAAATCATCTAAATAAATTGTGTAATCACTATCCACTGTCCCTGTATTTTCTAAAGTAAAAGTATATGCTTTTTGTTCTAGCCCCATATCATCTGTTACTGGAACAGAATTTACAACAGAAATACCCTCTGTCATACTATCATCTAATTCTAACTCTAGATTTCCTGCAGTAAGTATTGTTAATTCTTTTGTTCCCCGGAGAGTAAGTTGTAGCCAAGCATAAGACAAGCCTATTAACATAAGAACTGCACTTACTCCGACAAATACTCCCATTTTATGTTTTTGTAACCAATTTTCTTTCTTCTCTTCCATATTTTCTTTTCCTCTCTATTTCTACTTTGTCCACGAAAGGGTTTTCGTGGACGATGGAAAGGTTATAGGTGTGGGACTTTTCTTATCCTCTCACTCAACAATGAATGGCTTATTCATACTGCCATCTCCGCTTGTGATTTTAGTCCCAGGTGCAAGTGAAACCGCGGGCCGAACGCCGTACGTGTCGTAGACGCGGTTGAAGCTCAGGCGGCCACTAGAGTTGACGCTGAAGCCGCTAGCGTAGTTATTGTAGAAGTAAGACGGCGACAAAGCCCACCAATACTGATTCGTATATAAATAATAACTAGAATTAGCAGTACCGCCTTTGCCTCCTGCCAACATAATCTCATCTGTTGTAAGTAATGCCACAGGATAGGTTAATAATCCATTTCCATTCTTTGCATCTACTGTAAACTTATCATCTACATTTGTACAAGCAAGGCTTGGCTGATGCGTTGTATATGCTCTATCATATGCTCCGAAGTAAGTAGTACTTCCATCAACTCTAGAACTTCGATCATTACACCAGATGGCGTCTTCCAACCTTTCAGTATAATCTGTCATATTATTTTGATACCAAGTATCTATTGTTCCTTTTATAGTAGAATCAGTTGTATTATTTACCATATATCCTACATACTCTTTTGCATTATAAGTTTCATTAAATGCACTTGTTCCTATTTGTGTTTTCTCTCCTGTTGTATTAGAACAATACCCATTGGTATCAGGAGACCCATTATAAATGAGTTTTACTCCTCCAGTTTCCGTTGTTCTTACAATTTTCCAACAGAATCCTCCAAACTTGACATTGTTATCAGTCACTGCCCCTCTATAATAATGAACTGGATACTTTTCATCTTTCGTAGAACTTAAAGTATAGACTCCTTTTCCATTCGTATCTGACGAAATATCATCAAAGGCTATTCCAGTTTCATTTGTTACAAACTCGCTTTTAATATTATCTAATACTGCTTTTTTAGCAATTATTTTATAAAGGTTCGTTACCTTTCCTTGCATTGCTTCTATCCTTAGTTGTCCTTTAAACGTAGTATTCATGACTTCATTTGTTGTATTAGAATCAATCCATATTTTTAGAGAATATGTATACTTATCTTTGGCAGAAATAATATCTTTATCTAAGACTCTATTAGGATGTTCTCCTGTGGTACTTAAAAGATCTAAGTTTACTCTTTCTCCATTTTTTACTAGTTCATATTTAATAAAAGAGTCTTTCATTCTAGTTTGACCGCCTGCAAGTTCTAAATCATCTAAATAAATTGTATAGTCACTATCTATTGTTCCTTTGTTTTCTAATGTAAAAGTATATCCATCTTGAGATAATCCTTCTTCATCGGTAACAGGTACTGCTTCCGTAAATGCAATGCCTCCTGTCATTGTATCATCTAACTCTAACTCTAAGCTTCCAGCAGTTAGTATCGTTAACTCTTTAGTTCCTCTAAGTGTTAGTTGTAGCCAAGCATAAGACAAGCCTATTAACATAAGAACTGCACTTACTACGACAATAACTCCCATCTTATGTTTCTTTAACCAATTTTCTTTTTTATTATTCTCTTCCATACTTTTATTTTCTCCTATCTTATACTAAGTATAGCAAACAGAAAAATATTGCACAAGCAAAAAACTAAGACGAGACAAAATTAGACATCCTATTTTTTATCAAAACAAAAGAATACAAACTTTGTTTGCTTGTATCCATTTTCTCTTATTTTTCTTTATCATCCTTTTTAGCTTTTTTCTTTGGAAGTGGTAGAGCATCTTTTCTTGAAAAGTTTAATCTTCCTTTTTTGTCCGTGCCAATTGCTTTTACTAAAATTTCATCTCCAACTGACACAACATCTTCTACTTTATTAATTCTTTCGTGTGAAAGCTTTGAAATATGAACCATTCCCTCACATCCTGGCCAAGGAGATACAAAACAACCGAATTCTTCTACTTTTACTACCTTTGCTTCATAGACTTTTCCTGTCTCTACTTCTCTTGCAACATCTTCGATCATTTTCTTTGTCTTTTCAATGATTTCTTTATCTGAATGATAGATAATTACACGTCCATCATCTTCTAAATCTACTTTTACAGCATTTATATTATTGACATCTGTAACATTGGATGCTTCACAGATAATCTTTGTAATCATTTCTCCTCCACGTCCAATAACATCACGAATTTTAGCTGGGTTAATCATAAATGTTTCCATCTTAGGTGCATATTTGGATACTTCTTTACGTGGCTCTTTAATTGCTTTTTTCATTACTTTTAATACTTGAAGTCTTGCTTTTTGAGCTTGAGTAAGAGCTTCTTCTAAGATTTCACGAGTAACACCTTTAATCTTAATATCCATTTGTAATGCACAAATACCATTTTCTGTTCCTGCTACTTTAAAGTCCATATCTCCTAAGTGATCTTCCATTCCTTGAATATCTGTTAGGATTGTATAATCATCGCCATCTGTGATTAGACCCATGGCAATTCCTGCTACTGGTGCTTTGATTGGAACTCCTGCTGCCATTAACGACATACATCCTGCACAAATTGATGCTTGTGAAGAAGAACCATTTGATTCTAAGATTTCTGAGACTACTCGAATTGTGTATGGGAATTCTTCTTCACTTGGAATTACTTGAAGTAATGCTTTTTCTCCTAGGGCACCATGACCAATTTCACGCCTACCTGGGGCTCCATAGCGTCCTGTTTCTCCTACTGAGAATTGTGGAAAATTGTAATGTAACATAAAACGCTTTTGGTCTTCTAGACTTAATCCATCTAGTATTTGATGTTCTCCTAAGGCTCCTAGGGTAGTTATTGATAAGCTTTGCGTCTCTCCTCTTGTAAATAATGCAGAGCCATGGGTTCTTGGTAAGAAATCAATACTTGCAGATAGTGGTCTAATTTCATCCATCTTTCTGCCATCTGCACGAATATGTTCTTTTACAACAATACGACGGAAAAGTTTATACTCAAGATTATCTAAAACCATTCTTACTTTCGTATATAACTCTTTTAGGGCATCTTCTTTTAGTGTATCTTCATATTCTTCTTCATAAACTGCTAGTACTTCTTCTTTAATTTTGTCTACTGCTTCATGCATTTCAAGTTTTTCTTTTATACGTAGAGCTTTATCTAGTTTTTCAGAGGCAAGTTTCTCAATTTTTGCTTTCATTTCACAATCGATTTCTAGGTGTTCATATTCCATTTTTTCTTCGCCTATGTCATCGATTATTGTTTGCTCAAATTTTATTAGTTTCTTAATTTCCTTATGAGCTTTCATTAATCCTTCTAACATAATGCTTTCTGATACTTCTTTGGCACTAGATTCTACCATATTAATAGCGTCCTTGGTTCCTGCAACCGTTAGATCAAGATCGGACTTTTCTAACTCTTCTGGGGTTGGATTAATGATATATTTTCCGCCTACATACCCTACTTTTACCCCTGCGATTGGTCCATTAAACGGAATTTTACTGATTGAGATTGCAAGGCTTGACGCAAGCATAGCTGTAAGTTCTGGAGAACACTCTTGGTCAACGCTTAAAACGGTATTGATAATTTGCACTTCATTTTTGAAGTCTTCTGGAAAAAGAGGTCTCATTGGACGATCAATCATACGTGCTGCAAGGGTTGCATTATCTGTTGGTCTTCCTTCTCTTTTAATAAATCCTCCTGGTATTTTTCCTACTGAATATAATTTTTCTTGATAGTTTACTGTTAATGGAAAGAAATCTGATAACAAGTTTACATTTTTATTTACAACTGCCGCTGCTAGTACTACCGTATCTCCATAACGTACTATGACTGAGCCTGTTGCTTGTTTTGCTACTTCACCGTTTTCAACAACGATTTTCTTTCCGTGAAAATCAAGTTCATATATTTTTTTCATTTACTTCTACTCCTTCTATTTTTTAATTACTTTACTTCGATATTTTTCTAGGATTTTTCCTTTTTCTAAATATGTTTGATTATAAGTGCCTGAAAAAACACTTTGAAAGCATAGCATTTTACCAGGCTCTTCACATATCATATAATCGCCTATATCATAACTATCTTTACTATCATAATTTATTCCTGTTTCTAGGTCTAGATAATCTCCTCTTTTATATTCATAACTTTTCTTTTTATATAGTAACGCTGCAGGTTTTAATAAGTTTCCGCTATAGTCTGCCACTTTTTCTCAATAAAGCATTTTTTTAATTCTAGTAATTGTTCTCTATCCTTTTCATAGTTTTTGATTATTTTAGATTTCCAAATACTACTTTCTGGAATGATATCTGAGTATGAGAAGAGATGATTTTCTAATAACTGTGAGATAGGAACGGGCTTTTTTGTTTTTAAATCAAAGAACATATTATCTTTTTTATATAATAAGACTTCTTCTTGTTCTTTTATAAAGCCAATATAAACATTTTTTACATTCATTTTGCTCTCCTAATTAAAAATAGACACCAAAAATATGTGTCTACTTTCTTAATCCTAATTTTTTGATTAACTCACGATATCTTGCAATATCTTGTTTTTGTAAATATTGTAACATATTACGACGTTGTCCAACTTTCTTTAAAAGTCCACGTCTTGAATGATAATCGTGAATATGTGTTTTTAAATGTTCTGTTAAGTCATTAATCTCTTTTGTAAGAATTGCGATTTGTACTTCTGCAGAACCTGTATCATTTTTACCCCTAGCAAATTCTGATACAATACTTGCTTTTTCTTCTTTTGTTAAAGCCATTTTTCATCTTCCTTTCTTTATTTATTCACTAAATACTGAGTAAGGAGTCGGAAAATCTCCAAACTAAGTACCAGTAAGTAATTATTAGTATACTAGTATTTAAGATTTATTGCAAGTGTTATTTGCACGAATTAACACTTTAATAGGTCCTTTGTTCATTTCTACTACT
Source organism: uncultured Muribaculaceae bacterium (assembly GCA_964637865.1). GTDB lineage: Bacteria > Bacillota_I > Bacilli_A > RF39 > UBA660 > MGBC119817. Next base: position 11,685 of record CAZWXX010000007.1, read on the forward strand.
CCATTTGTATCGTAATCTTTAAATGATGATAGTCCAAAAATAGAAATGGAATAGTCTTCATAGAATATTGTATGTTCTCTTCCTGGCATATTTTCTAATAATGCTATTTTTTCTTTCTCTTCTATTTCTTCATTACAAAGAGTTTTGGTAATATCTAATATTTCATTTGCCTCTTTTTGTGTTGCTACATTATTCATTCTAGTTAATATTACTTTTTTGTTAGCAAGACTTTTAAACTCTTCTGATAAAACTAGTTTTATTTTTTCTCCTATTAGTGCTTGATTTTCACTACTTGCAATTTCTCTTAATAGTACCTCATCTATTGCCTCTTTTTCATAAATTCCACTTTCTATTAAGCTTCTTTTTCTATTTTGAAATTCAATTCTATCATTACAATTCATTAACATTAAAATATATTTTTTATTTTCGCTATTTATAAATCTATCTTCTAATATTAATTGATATCTTAACTCTTGCATAGAAAAACTATCCACATCTAGAAATTTATCATAGTCTTTTGCTAACTCTTTTAATTGCTGTGCTTCTTTATTCTCTGTTTGCTTTGCTATTAATCTTTTAAGAGAGTCTGGTAGATTTTCATCTTCTAAAATAGAATTAAAGTTTGGAAAAGCATTCAATGCAAAAATGGCTACTTTTTTATCACTATTACCATATTCTTTGGCAAGAGACTCTAATAAATCATAAGTTTGTACACACTGATAATCTGAAAAACTCGCTGGATATCTTCTTTTTATTACTTGTATGAATTCTTTAAAATTTTCATGTTTCATATTTATAATACTATCGTAGTTATGTAGAACAATTACTCGTAGATTTTCTTGATATTCTTTCATATAATAATCTCTATTTTCAGATTCCATGGATAATAAGTCATCTATGTCTATAAAGCTATTTTCTTCGATAAATGTTAAAATCTTAGAGTCTGTTAATTGGTCTATATTTTCTTCTTTTATTGTTTTTAACAAAATACCTTTTAATACTTGTTCTAAAGTTTCATCAGAAAGATGAGATTCTATTTGCTTTAGTTTTTCTAAATTTCTATTTGTTAAATCTTTTTGTTCATGAGCAAGAGAGATTTTTAAAAATAGTATTTTTATTCTATCTTCTTCTATATCTTTCAAATTTTTACATGTAAATACTTTATCTTGAGCCCAATCTTTTATTTCGGGCGGCAAGTCTTTTAGTATTTCATACATTTCATAGAATGAATTAAAATCTTTATTTTGTCTTGTTATATTCATTGTATTTCTTAGAGTAATATTCTCATATTCTATATTATTATTATCCTTTTTTAATTCTATTAATGCCTGATAATTCTTATAAGTTGCTATTAAATCTTTTAGGAATTTTTTCATTTTTTCGCCTTCTTTTATTGCAGATTATTTTATATTACTCTTTTGTATTCGTCAATACTTTCTTTGCTATTAATTTTTCTTTTTTTCCTTCATAAATGGCTAGTAGCTGTGTTTTTTCATCTAAAATGAGACAGGGTCCTAGTATTTGACAAGAATTTTTTAAAAATGCGCCATTTTTTACTTTTTGTGCTTCTTTACTGTCTACTATTACTCTAGGATAATTAAGTGCTTGTTCTATGGGTAAAATATTTGCCTTCCCTTCTTTGATCTCTCTTAGTGTAGAGGCTTGCCCTAATGTAAAACTTCCTTGTTTTGTCCTTATTAGTTCTGTCATTGTCGCATATGTATTTAGGGAGGTAGCTATATCCTCTATTAAACTTCTAATATAACAACCTTTACTTACTATAGTACGAAAAGTAAAAGTATCTTTTTCTTGATTTAATAGTTCTATTTCTTTTACTGTTACTTCTTTTTTAGGAAGTATTACTGGTTTATTTTCTCTGGCATATTCATATAATTTTTTCCCATTTACTTTTACTGCTGAATAAAGAGGGACTTCTTGTAAATATGTCTTTTGAAAACTTTTTAAGGTTTCTTCTAAATTGATATTTTTAGGAGGAATACTTTCTTTTAACACTTTTCCAGTAATATCTAGAGTATCTGTTTTTAATCCAAGAAGAGAGGTTGCTATATATTCTTTATAAGTAGAGGTTAGCATCTCAGAGATTTTAGTTGCTTTCCCAAGTGTTAGCACTAGAACGCCTGTAGCTAATGGGTCAAGGGTTCCTGTATGACCTACTTTTTTAGTGTAGAAATAATTTCCTACTATATTTACCACATCACGAGAGGTCATATTTTTTTCTTTATTTACAACTAGTACTCCTGATAAGTTTTGATAGTATTCTTCTAATGTTATATTTTCTTCGTATAGTTTTTTAGCAAGATGCTTTCCTACATAGCGAATATGCCATGGTTCATAAGGGTATCCTGTTACTTCTTCTTTTCCTTTTGGATATCTTAGAATAAATCCAAAATCTACAAGATAAGGCGTGATACTTTGATAGCGATTCTCATCTTTCATTAGTTCATGATTATTGGTCATGAATTTTTTATTTTTTGAAATTGCAAAATCTATACAAAGTCCTGTATGATGTTCACTGCATCCGACTGGAGCGACTATTTTTTTAGCATACTCTTCTCCATACTTTATCATATAGTCTTCTAATACTTGTTGTTGTTCTTCTAGACTTCTATATGCTGATAAAATTCCAAGTTCTAGTTTTCTTTCTTTTCTCAAGGCCTCTTTTAATTTCTGATATGCTTCATATGTTTTCTTTTCTACTTGTATTTCTTCTTCGTCTATATTTTTAGTCGTTACTAAGACTCTATCTGTAAACATTTCTTCTTTTATTTTGTGTTTTTTATTTACTAACGCTTGATAATACATGATTATTTCCTTTCTAAATAGAATTTAAATATTTGGCTATTATTTTTTCTTTTTTACTATCTGTTAATATGAAACATAATCTTCCCTCTACTTTTTGGGTATTTTCTATTTTGTTTTTTTCTAATAAGTATTTTGTTCTTTTTGCTACACCAGCGCTACCATCTATAAATATTACTTCATGTCCTAAAGACTTTATCATTTCTTTTTTAATAAATGGATAATGTGTACAGCCTAAGACAACTACTTCTATTTTAGCTTTATCTATATTTTTAAATATTTTATTTAAATAGGAAGGAATTTCTTTTACTTTATCTTGTTCAATTAATTGAGCAAGTCCATCACATGAAAGAAGGGTGCGATTTTTTTGATGATACTTTTCATTTAGTTCCATTAGTCTTTCGCTTTTTATCGTACCTGGTGTTGCCATTACTAAAGTATTTTTATCTTTATAATGATCATATGCTACTTTTATTGCTGGTTCTACTGCTACAAATAAGATATCTTTATATTTTTCTCTTAAATAGGTAGCAGTTTGGGTACTTGCTGTATTACAGGCTATTATTACTAATTTTACATTTTCTTTTAAAAAAATCGTCATGATATGGTCTATTATTTCTATTAGTTCTTCTTTTGATTTATTTCCATAAGGATTATTGATAGAATCTGCGTAATAAATATAATTTTCATGTGGAAGAAGTTTTCCTACTTTATTTAGAATAGAGATTCCTCCAATACCAGAGTCTAGTATTCCAATTGGTCTTTTATCCATCTTGTTTCTCCTAGTTTATATTTTTATTATAGTTTTTCTATTTCTTCTATTGATAATCCTGTGCAAGAAGAAATTAAATCTATTTCCATATTTTTCTTTAACATATTTTTTGCAATTTCAATTTTTTCTTGCTTCATTCCTTGTTCCATTCCATCTTCTCTGGCATGTCTTAATCTATGATACTCCATTGCCTCATCATATAGCTCGCATATCTAGTAGTCCTATAATCTCTTCTTTTTTACTGGTCTCACTAGATTCTTCAAAATATTCTTTCATCACTTTATTCCCCTCCATTAACTTATCAAGGTAAGTAGAGGATGGTTCATTAAATACGAGTAGTAATTTCTCTACTTCACTTAAATTATCTTTATTATAAAACTTCTCTCTGATCTTAGGCAAGTAAAAATAAATGATTCTTATTTTATCAGTTAATATTTTACCGTTTTCATCTCGTAAGAAATATTCTTCTTCACTATTGTTATTTCCTTTAAATGTAAAGTTTGTAAGATTAATTTGCAGAACATTCTGCTAATTATAATTACTTCCTCGAAACATCTTACTTTTATATAAGTCGGTAGCTCCCCTTCTTTTAATATTTTTCATTCATAACAATTTTTTCTACTAATTTTTCTTTCTAATAGTGGCTTTTGCATCTATTTTCCCCTTCGTTTTTATCCACCATACAATACTTTTCTTTCCTTGTAAAATAGCACTTTTTCCAAATTCAGACCATAAAAAAAACTAGAAAAAGATTTTTTTGCTAAACTAATTTCTAGTTTTCAAATCATAGTTATATTTAATTTCCACGTTTACTAGTTTTGAAATTATATTTCAAAAGGACTATTCATAGTTCCATCTCCGCTTGTGAATTTTGTATTAGGGACAAGAGATACACTAGGACGAACACCGTACGTATGGTAAAGATCATAGCTATTCAGGTTGCCATCGGAGTAGACTAGGAAGCCGAATGCACCGTTGTTAAAACCAGATGGTGACAAAGTCCACCAAGCTTGTTCTGTATATAAATAATAACTAGAATTAGCTGTATTTCCTAATCCTCCTGCTAACATAATTTCATCTGCTGTAAGTAGTGCTACTGGATACTTTAATAACCCATTTCCATTTTCAGGTCTTACTGTAAATTTATCATCTACATTTGTACAAGCAAGGCTTGGCTGATGCGTTGTATATGCTCTATCATATGCTCCGAAGTAAGTAGTACTTCCATCAACTCTAGAACTTCGATCATTACACCAGATGGCGTCTTCCAACCTTTCAGTATAATCTGTCATATTATTTTGATACCAAGTATCTATTGTTCCTTTTATAGTAGAATCAGTTGTATTATTTACCATATATCCTACATACTCTTTTGCATTATAAGTTTCATTAAATGCACTTGTTCCTATTTGTGTTTTCTCTCCTGTTGTATTAGAACAATACCCATTGGTATCAGGAGACCCATTATAAATGAGTTTTACTCCTCCAGTTTCCGTTGTTCTTACAATTTTCCAACAAAATCCCCCAAATTTCACATTATTATTCGTAACAGCTCCTCTATAGTAATGAACTGGATACTTATCATCTTTAGTGGAATTAAGAGTATAAACTCCTTTTCCATTCGTGTCTGATGAGATCGCACTAAAGTCTATTCCAGTTGTTGCTGTTACAAACTCACTTTGAATATTATCTAGTACTGCAGTCTTTGCTATTTCAGTATATAATGGTTTTCCTACTTCTTGCATTGCTTCTATTCTAAGTTGTCCTTTAAACATTGTCTCCATTACTTCGTTTGTAGCATCTTGATCAATCCACATTTTTAAGACATAGGTGTATTTTGCTTTTGGTGCAATTGTTCCACTTTCTAATACACGATTAGGAGATGTTCCTATTTTATCTAATAGTTGTAAATCTACTTCACTTCCATCTTTTGTAAGTTGATACTTAATAAAGGAGTCTTGCATACGATTTTGTCCTTCTGCTAGATCTAGGTCATCTAAATAAATCGTATAGTCACTTGTTACGTTTCCTTTATTCTCTAATGTAAAAGTATACCCATCTTGGCTCATACCTTCTTCATTACTTACTGGTACTGCTTCTGTAAATGAAATTCCTCCTGTCATCGTATCATCTAACTCTAACTCTAGATTTCCAGCAGTTAGTATCGTTAACTCTTTTGTTCCTCGAAGAGTAAGTTGTAACCAGGCATAAGACAAGCCTATTAACATAAGCACTGCACTTACTCCGACAAATACTCCCATTTTATGTTTCTTTAACCAATTTTCTTTTTTATTATTCTCTTCCATACTTTTATTTTCTCCATTCTTTATTTACTATCATTATTGGAATATTACACCTGTTGCAATATTCGTTTCATCATTAGTAATACTTGTATTTGCCTGTTGTTTTAAAGTTCCACTATATATTTGTACAAATACATATGCATTACGCGTCCCTGTACTTATATTAGAGAATACCAGTTGACACATTACTGAAGAGCCACTAGAAGTAGGACACGAAACACTTTTTGTTACATTCCCAATATTACTGCAACCATATCCTGAATTGCTACTACATAATTTTAAATCTACATCGTAGTCTCCTAATGCTGTAATTAGTGAACCTCCATCACTTGCGGCTCCTCTAACCATAACGGTTAATGTCTGTCCTGCCGATAATGTTCGATTTGGAGTTACTTGTAATAATGACCACTCCGGTGTTGCTAAGTTAGTTGCTTGTTTTGTAGCTAGAGCATAATAAGTCGTAGTTGCAGAACTTAAATATATTGTTTCTCCTGGTTCTTTTCCAGAAGATGATGTTGAGCTACTTCCCCAATATCCATTATAACCACTTGATGTTGTAATCGATGGAAGTTTTACACTGCATGAAGAAGCTTGGGCTGTTCCATTATGGGTTGACTCTATGGTACAGGAATCACTTGTTTTTCCAATTGCTGTTACTCCTGTTCCTTGTTTTTTATAGGTAATATTCTTTGTAACTGAAAGACTCATTGTTTGAGCATACAATGTCTGATCTTGATAAAAGGGATATGTAGAGTTATTTCGCCAATTTACGTTATACTCATTTGCACTATTAGAATAACCACTAACAGATGGGGTGTTATCGCTTCCTACAATTTGTGGTGTTGTAATATCACATGATGCAGCTTGTGATGTTCCGTTGTAAGTGGCTGGTATTGTACAAGTTCTAGTAACCGTTGCATCTGTTACTGCTGTTCCACTAGAGTTTGTTTGGGTTTTGGCACCATTTTTATTAAATGTAATTACAACAGGTTTTGAAGCTTTTTTTGTGATGGCGTAATATGTTTTTCCATTTATTGCTGATGTTACAGTGAGATTAGCATTGCTTCCTACTTGGGAAGTGATTGAGCTTTTATCTTGATTATATCCAACTACTGTTGGGGTAGCACTTGGAGCAGTAATGGTTGGAGTTGTTACATTACAACTTGTTGCCTGACTTGCTCCATTATACACTCTATCTATAGTACATTTTTTACTTGTGGCATCAATCGTATTTCCGTTAGCATTAAAGTTTACTGTATAAGTTATTTCATTTTTATAACTGATAGAATAGTAGGTAGAATTCTGCTCTAAAGAAATATAGTTATTGGGTTTTACTATACTTAGTGATGTGGTAGCATTTTTATCACTACTCCATCCTACTGCTGTATAACCAGAAGTTACTGTAATTGTCGGTGCTATAACAGAGCAACTAGTTGATTGTTTTTCTCCATTATATACTGCTCCTATCGTACAACCATCACGAGTTTTGCCAATATCCATTACACCTGTTCCTTGTTTTGTATAGGTTATATCTCTTTTTACCGAGTCTTTCATTGTTTGAGCATAATAAGTAGCATTACTACTTACTGCTTTTGCTGTAGCATGGCTCCATTGGTTTTCATGAGTTCCTGTTGCTGTACTATATCCTATTACAGTTGGAGTATTACTACTTCCTCCTATTGTTGGAGAAGTTACACTACAACTACTTGCTTGGGTTACATTGTTATAAGTTGCTCCTATTTTACAAGTTCTAGTAACCGTATTATCTCCTACTGCTGTACCACTGGCATTTGTTTGCGTACCTGCTCCATTTTTATTAAATGTAATGGTTACTGTTTTTTCGTCTTTTCTGGTAACAGCATAATATGTCTTTCCATTTACTGATGATGTTACCGTTAAAGTCTGATTACTACCTACTATAGCAGTAGTTGATGTTGATGATTCTCCATAGCCCACTATTGTTGGAGTATTATAAGGAGCTGTGATAGTTGGTGTTATTACAGTACAACTGGTTGCTTGAGGGGTTGTATTATAAGCATTTGGTATCGAACATCTTTTAATTGTATCATCTATTTGATTTCCATTTGCTTCAAAAAACACACTGTAACCAACTCCATTTTTATATGAAATTGAAAAATATGTCTGATTACTGCTTAAATCAATCTCTCCATCTACTGCTATTCCAGTTGTTGCATCTTTATTTGTATTCCAACCGACAGCCGTGTATCCACTTGACACTGTAATGGATGGTGCAACTACTTTACAGGTTGTAGCTTGAGAAGTTCCATTATAAGTTGCGCCTATCGTACAAGAGTCACTTGTTTTTCCAACCGCTGTAACACCATTTCCTTGTTTTGTATAGGTAACAGTTCTTTTTACTTCCTCTTTCTTAGTAATGGCGTAATATGTTTTTCCATTGATAGATGCGGTTACTGTTAAATTAGCATCGCTTCCTATTTGTGAAGAAGTAGCAGTTTTATCTTGATTATATCCAACTACTGTTGGGGTAGTACTTGGAGCAGTGATTACTGGCGTTTTGATTGTACAAGTAGTGTCTTGTTCATCATTGTTGTATGCTTTTTCTATTGTACAACTTTTACTTGTAGCGTTAATGGTATTTCCATTGGCATTAAAGTTTACGGTATAAGTGCTTTCTTTTTTATAGCTAATAGAATAGTATTTTTCTTCTTGGTTTAATCCTAACCAAATGGTTCCCCCTGCTGGCGTTCCATTGGTAGCATCTTTATTATTATTCCATCCAACCGCTATATAACTACTTAACGTTGTAATGCTAGGTGCCTCCACATAACATCCTGTTTCTTGTTTTGTTCCATTATAAGTGGCATCTATCGTACAAGAATCATTTGTTTTTCCTATAGCATTTACTCCTGTTCCTTGTTTGATATATGCAATATGTCTAGTTATTGCATCTTTTTTCGTAATGGCATAATATGTTTTTCCATTTATTGCTGATGTTACTGTTAGACTTGCATTACTTCCTATTTGAGAAGTGGTTGCAGTTTTATCCTGATTATATCCAACAATGGTTGGGGTATTTGTTGGTGCAGTAATCGTTGGGGTTGTTATGCTACAACTGGTTGCTTGCGTCGCTCCATTATAACTGGTATCAATAGTACAACTTTTGCTTGTTGCGTTAATGGTATTTCCATTGGCATTAAAGTTTACAGTATAACTTGCTCCATCTTTTTTGGTAATCGCATAATATGTTTTTCCATTATTAGATGAAGTTAATTCTAAGCTTGCATTACTTCCTATTTGAGATGTAGTTGCACTTTTATCTTGATTATACCCCACTACTATTGGGGTTGCACTTGGTGCAGTAATTACTGGTGTTGTTATACTACAACTGGTTGATTGTGTTTCTTTGTTATATGCTTTTTCTATCGTACAACTTTTGCTTGTGGCATCTATGGTGTTTCCATTGGCATCAAAGTTTACTTTATAGATTACTTCGTTCTTATAGCTGATAGCATAATAAGTTTTATTCGTAGTAAGACTCAGACTACTTCCTACACTACTCCCTTCATGGGCATCTTGATTTTCGCTCCATCCTACTTTAGTATAGCCACTTCCTACTGTCATATCTGGTAATGTGATATTACAACTGCCATTCTTTTCAGTAATAGAGCATTTTTTACTAGTTTCTCCAATACTTGTAACACCCGTTCCTTGTTTTATAAAGGTTGCTGTTACTGTTTTCTTTACAGTTAGAGTAATCTCTTCTACATGTCCAGTACTCGTTTTGATTGTAATCGTTGTAGTTCCAGGATTCTTTCCAGTAACATTTCCTTTCTCATCTACTGTAACAATATCTGGGTCATTACTTGTATAAGTAATATCTCCTAAGTTTTCTCCTTCTATTTTAATCTTATCAGTTGGTTTATCTGTTAAGTCTAGGGTAACATTCGCTTTAAAGTCACTATTGATATGAATGACATTGACTATTCTTACAATACTTGCTGTATTTCCGTCATGATCTGTAATTAAGTATTTTATCTCATAACTTCCTGCTTTCTTATTATTTACTTTTCCAACTGTTACTACTCTATTTGTTAAGTCTTTCTCTCCGCTTGTGGCACTTGCTCCTAGTTCGCTATATTCCTCTCCAATTTTGATAGCCATTAAACTTTTACCATTTAATCGAATCACTGGTGGTGTTGTATTTTTCTTATAGATATTTACACTTCGAATGACTTTTCCTATGTTTCCATTCTTATCCGTGATTTGATAAGTAATATAGTATACTCCTAGTTTAGAGGTATCTATATTTTCTACTTCAGTAGTATTTTCTCCATCATAGTATTCATAAGTTACTACTACATCTTCTTTATTTAATGTATCTTTATCGTCAACTACACTTTCTACTCCAGGATCATTATATTCGCTATTTTGCTGAATATTTTCAGATA
>CAZWXX010000008.1:0-21697 GCA_964637865.1 uncultured Muribaculaceae bacterium
TGCTTTTCCCGAGTATTTTCTCCTTTAAAAATAGAAGGTAAAGTCTCTAAAAGTAGATCTCTTCCCATAAGACTCAAACGATCATGAAGACTTTCTAAATTATCACAATCCAAAATCTCTGTTTTCGCCTGTGTGATAATATCTCCCTGATCCATAGCCTCATCCATATACATAATAGTAATACCAGTCTCTAAATACCCTTCAATAATGGCCTTATGAATAGGAGCACCACCTCTAAGTTTTGGTAAAAGGGACGCATGAACATTAATACATCCATATTTAGGAGCACTAAGAATAGCTTTAGGTATAATTTGTCCATAAGCACAAGTAATAATAATATCTGGCTGAAATGACAAAATTTCTTCATAATCTTTACGTATTCTTTCTGGTTGCAAAACTGGAATATGATTTTTTATAGCCACTTCTTTCACCGGAGAAAACCGAATTTCTTGGCGTCTTCCCACTTTCTTATCAGGTTGACTAACAACGGCTACTACATGATAATTAGCAATTAATCCCTCCAAAACTGGTACACTAAAATCAGGTGTCCCCATAAAAACAACTCGTATATCTTTCATATCATCATCCCCTATATGCTGCTAAAACAATCGTAATAACAGTCCCTAACGTAATAAGTAATACTCCTAAAAGAGCAAGAATAGACGCTCCGCCATAAGCATTAGCCACTTCATTTCGAACATACACTCTCTCTGGAACTTTTTCTTCTACCTCATCATCTACCAAAGAATCTTCAAAAGCAAAATCAGAACGATGATAAAAAGCCTCAGAATAACTTGGAAAACGTACTATCTGAATATCTTTCGAAGAAATTGGACTATAATGCTTACATTCTGCAAATTTAGAAGCAAAAATTCTCCCGATAGAATAAGAAAGTTCTTCCTCATCACAACGATCAAGTATACTACGATAATCACTCAAATAATTTTCTCCTAATAAAGATCGCCTGATAAATAAAATAGTAGGAACAGAATTACTAATATCAAGTCTTTTCCATTCTTGAACAAAAGTAGTAAACAAAAAAGTAGCCTCTTGATTAGAAAGTTCTAAATCACGACACAACTGTTCTAAATTATTAGAACAAGCTTTAAAATCATGGCGAAAATAAGCACTTCTATCATACTTTTTCTCATCCCTCATATAAGAACAAAGAGATAAAAAGGAAGATAGATAAGATGGAGAAGACAAGGCATAATGATAAGCATCTAAAAAGGAATCAGTAAGTGTAATATAAGAAGTATCATTAAAATTTTTCTTGATAATATCTTTTTGATTATGATGAAAAAAAATCTTTTGTACTTCTAAAAAGGACTGATAATCAAAACTATACTGAAGAGGATCCATTCCATTTTGCATAATATGAGGACAAAAGGCAGAGGGAAAACTATGAAAGAAATAACCATTGGTAATATAACGTTCATAGATATAAGCAAGAATTTTTCTCTTAGAAGCAGGAGTTTCTATATGCTCTAATTCAATATTTAAAATAACAGCCGTAATTCTACCAAGACTCCGATAAACACCATCTAAAAAGGACTCATATAAAAAACTTTTTTTCATAAATCGTCGAAGTTGCGAAATATACTCATCAACTAAATCTTCTGTATCAAATAAAATGGCATATTTAATCAAAGCATCCACAGCAACAATAAAAGCATATTCATCTTTTGGATACAAAGAATCTATATCATTCATCTCATGAAAACGATTGTCTAGTAGTACTTCATGCAAAAATTCTCTAACGTCGGCACGTTTTAATATTTTTTCATAACTAACCATGAAATCACCACCTTATTTTCATTTAAAGTATATCAAAAACCAACAAAATTTACAAGAATTTAAAAATGAATTGGATTAAAATTAATATCTAGTTTTAACTGACTATGATTGAAATAATGCTCATCCATTAATTTTAAAACATCATATAAATGTTCCTCTTTTTTATATTTTAAAATAATCCCATATCGATAAATATGATTTACTTTAAAAATAAAAGCGGGAGAAGGTCCTAAAATAATCGTATTTTTCAAATACTTTTCTAAACTTTTCCTAATTTTTAATCCTTCTTTTTCTAATAAATTATAATCTTTACCACTAATTTTTATGTATACCAAATAATAATATGGAGGATATTTAAGTATTTTTCTAATTTTCATCTCTTCTTTATAAAATCCCAAATAATCATGTTTTTCTACATAAGAAATAGCATAATGTGTTGGATTAAAGGTTTGAATAACTACTTCTCCTTTCTTTTTACTACGTCCACTTCTTCCTGCAACTTGGCTTAAAAGAGAAAAAGTACTTTCACTACTTCTAAAATCTGGAATATTTAAAGAAGTATCAGCATTAATCACACCAACTAAAGTAACGTTAGCAAAATCAAGTCCTTTGGCAACAATTTGTGTACCAAGTAAAATATCATATTCTCTATTTTGAAAAGCTGTAATCATTTTCTGATGCATTCCTTTACGACTAGTAGTATCGACATCCATTCTTAAAACTCTAGCCTGAGAAAAGATTTTTTTTAACTCTTCTTCGATTCTTTCTGTCCCAACACCAAGAGGTGTTAACGCATCCATCTGACACTTTCCACATTTAGAAGTAATTTTTTCTGCATACCCACAATAATGACAACGTAACATCGAAGAACTTTTATGATAAGTTAAAGTAATATCACAATGAGGACATTTAACAGTATAGCCACAATTCTTACAAGTAACAAAAGAAGAATACCCTCGTCTATTTAAAAGTAAAATTACCTGTTCTCCCTGCTTTAATTTTTCTCGAATTTTCTCAATCAAAAACAAAGAAAAATGACCATATCGCTTCCCACTTTTAAACTCTTCACCCATATCAATAGTAAAAACATTAGGTAAACTTTGCCTATTAATTCTATTAGGCAATTCTAACAATTGATAAACTCCCTTTCGTGCTCTAGCAAAAGAATCAAGTGAAGGAGTAGCACTTCCCATAATAACAGGACAATGATGATACTTACCACGTTCTAAAGCTATATCAATAGCACTATATCTAGGAGAAGAATCTTCTTGCTTATAAGAATCACTATGCTCTTCATCAATAATAATAATTCCTAAGTTCTTAACAGGTGCAAAAATAGCACTTCGAGCTCCAATAACAATAGTAGCCTCCCCTCGATAAATTCGACGCCATTCATCATACTTTTCTCCCTCAGATAAAGCACTATGAAAAGCAGCAATCTGGGATCCAAATCTTCTTTCAAATCGTTGTAACATTTGAGGAGTAAGCGAAATTTCTGGAACTAGTACAATACTGGTTTTTCCCTCTTTTAACACATTTTCAATAAGTTCCATATAAACTTCTGTTTTCCCACTTCCAGTAACACCAAACAACAAATAAACATCATCCATCTTACCACAACGAACAAGATCCACTACCCTCTGTTGTTCTTCTGTTAAATGCGGCCTAGAACAAACTTTATCTTCATAAGAAAGTCGATATTTTTCTCTCTTCAAAGGAATTAAAATATGTTTTTCTTCTAATGTTTTCACGCTACTTTTAGAAATAGCACATAACACCTCTTTTTTTACAAGCTGACAATCACGAAAACAAGCAACAATTTCTTTTTGTTTTTGATTAAACTTATAATCTAAAATATCACCTAGTTGATAATAAATATCATATTTTGTAGCAATAGCAACACCCCTTTTCGCTTTCAAAGCCTTAGGAAGCATCACCTGATAACAACGAATCAAAGGAGCAAGAGTCATTCTTTGCATAACCTTTCCTAACTGTATAAGCTCATCATTTAAAACAACCTCTTGATCAACAACACGAATAATCTCTTTTAACTCTTCCTCCAATAAGCTTTTCTTTTTTATCTCTAAAACAAAACCTTCTAATTTTTGATATCCAAAAGGAACCTCCACTCGAATTCCTATTTTAATAAAGGATTCTAACTCTACTGGAACTTTATAATCAAAAAATTTATCTAAAGTTTTACTAGAAATCTGAACTAAAACACCTATAATCATAAAGTTCCTTCCCTCCCATTTATTTACGATTTTATTTTTTCCTGCTTCCAATTATAATATCTTTCCCGCACTTTTTCTAGATGAATATGATACTTTCATAATTTTCTACATCAAAACCATCATCTAAGTTATACAAAAAATCAAAGGAAAAAGCAAATACACATTTTTAAAATTTTAGACTATAAGAAAACTAGAAAAAGATCTTTCGCTAAATCAATTTCTAGTTTTCATAAAAAATCTATTATCAATTTACAACTTTAATAAATTTATAAGTTTTTTCATTTACTCAACTACAAATGGACTAGAACTACTGCCATCTCCTGATGTAATTTTAGTCCCAGGGACAAGGGATACACTTGGGCGAACGCCGTACGAGACGTAGACGTTGGTGCTGGCCAGGTAGTCACTGGCGTAGAAGCCGTTAGCGTGGTTATTGCTGAAGTAAGACGGCGACAAAGCCCACCACCACTTATTCGTATATAAATAATAACTAGAATTAGTAGTACCAACTATGCCACCTGCCAGCATAATCTCATCTACTGTTAAGAGTGCTACTGGATATGTTAATAAGCCATTTCCATTCTTTGCATCTACTGTAAATTTATCATCTTCATTGATACAAACAAGACTTGGTTGATGTGTTATTAATGCTCTATCATATGCTCCAAAGTAGGTATTATTACTTCCATTTACTCTAGAACTTCGATCATTACACCAAACAGCATCTTCTATCTTTTTAGTATATTCTGTCATATTGGCTTGATACCATGTATCAATTGTCCCTTTTATAGTAGAATCAGTCTCATTATTTACCATATATCCCACATATTCTTTCGCATTATCAGTTTCATTAAATGCACTCGTTCCTATTTGTGTAGATTCTCCTGTGGTATTGGTACATTGTCCATTTGCATCAGGAGACCCATTATAGATTAGTTTTATTCCTCCAGTTTCTGTAGTCCTTACAATCTTCCAACAGAATCCTCCAAACTTTACATTGTTATCAGTCACTGCCCCTCTATAATAATGTATGGGAAACTTTTCATCCTTGGTAGTATTTAGAGTATATACTCCTTTTCCATTGGTGGCTGATGAAATTTCTGCAAAATTTATTCCTGTACTTGCACTTACAAATTCACTTTGGATATTATCTAATACTGCAGTCTTTGCTATCTCAGTATATAAAGTTTTAGGAATTGTTTGCATTGCCTCTATTCTAAGTTGTCCTTTAAACATAGTCTCCATTACTTCATTTGTAGCATCTTGATCGATCCACATTTTTAAGATATAAGTATATTTTGCTTTTGGCTCGATTGTTCCTATTTCTAAGACTCTATTTGGATTTTCTCCTATAGCATTTAATAGTTGTAGATCTACTTCACTGCCATCTTTTACTAGCTGATACTTGATGAATGAGTCTTTCATACGATTTTGTCCTTCTGCAAGATCTAAATCATCTAAATAAATTGTATAATCACTTGTTACGTTCCCTTTATTTTCTAGTGTAAAAGTATATCCCTCTTGAGATAAACCCTCTTCGTTGGTAACAGGCACTGCTTCCGTAAACGAAATTCCTCCTGCCATCGTATCATCTAATTCTAACTCTAGATTTCCTGCAGTTAGTATCGTTAACTCTTTGGTTCCTCGAAGAGTAAGTTGTAACCATGCATAAGACAAACCTATTAACATAAGTACTGCACTTATTCCAACAAATACACCCATCTTATGTTTCTTTAACCAAGTTTCTTTTTTTTCTTTCATATTTCCAATCCTCTCTATTTCTACACTTTGCCCACAAAATAGTTTTTGTGGACGATGAAAAGGTTATAAATGTGAAACTTTTCTTATCTTCTCACTCAACTACAAATGGACTATTCATACTGCCATCTCCGCTTGTGATTTTAGTCCCAGGTGCAAGTGATAACGCCAGCCGTATGCCGTACGAACCGTAGACGACGTGACCGCTCAGGTAGCCACTAGAGAGGACGATGTGACCATTAGCATTACGATTATAGAAAGTAGATGGCGACAAAGTCCACCAATATTGATTTGTATATAAATAATAACTAGAATTATCAGTATTACCTTTGCCTCCTGCCAACATAATCTCATCTGTGGTGAGTAATGCTACAGGATAGGTTAATAACCCATTTCCGTTTTTTGCTTCTACTGTAAACTTATCATCTGTATTTGCACAAACAAGACTTGGCTGATGTGTTGTATACGCTCTATCATATGATCCGAAGTAAGTATTACTTCCATCCGCTCTAGAGCTTCGATCATTACACCAAACAGTGTCCTCTAACTTTTTAGTGTATTCTGTCATATTCGTTTGATACCAAGTATCTATTGTCCCTTTTATAGTAGAGTCTGTCGTATTATTTACCATATATCCTACATATTCTAAAGAATTATAAGTTTCATTAAATGCACTCATCCCTATTTGTGTTGTCTCCCCCGTGGTATTGGTACATTTTCCTTCACTATCAGGACTTCCATTATAAATTAATTTTACTCCACCTGTTTCCGTAGTTCTAACTATCTTCCAACAAAAGTTTGCAAACTTCACATTATTATTGGTAACTGCCCCTCTATAATAATGAACTGGATACTTTTCATCTTTGGTAGTGTTTAAAGTATATACTCCTTTTCCATTGGTATCAGATGAAATCTCTGCAAAGTTTATTCCAGTAGTTGAGGAAACAAACTCACTCTGAATGTTATCAAGTACTGCTTTTTTCGCTATAAGAGAATAAAGCATATTTCCCCCTTGTGCTCCTTCTACTACAATCTTCCCATGATAATGTTGTCCTAAAACTTCATTTCCAGCACTCTCATCTATCCACATGTAAATAGCATAAATAGTACTCTCTCCAGGTCCTAATGTACCTACTTCTACACTACCATTGGTAGCAGTAGAAAGTATCATAGGACTTCCACCATTTACACTATACTTAATCACACTCTTAGAAAGTAACTTATCCTCACACCCATCTTCTTCTATCATCGATAAATCATCTACCATCTTGATGGTATACTCTACTTCCATTTTACCAGTATTCGTAATCTTAAACTTATAAGGCTCTCTAGCTAGACCAACTGCATCACTCTCAGGATATGCCCCATTTAAGTTAATAATGTTTCCAAGCCCAGAAGATGTATCATCATAAGCAATTTGTAAATCTCCTGATATTAATACATTATAATTACTAGCTTTCTGAATATTTGTAAAAATAGCATAACTTCCTCCAAGAATCAAAGTAGTAACAGTGAAAACTGAAATAGCAGTCACAACCATTTCTCTTTTCAAAAACTTTGTAAGACGAACTTTCTTTCGTTCATACTTCTCTCCCTCTGTCTCAATCACTTCTATCTGATGTCTTTTCTTATTATTCCATATCGACATTTCCATCACCTATTTTTCTATATCTTATCCACTTATATACTATCACAAAAAAAAGACTTTTAAAAGTCTAAAATAATTTTAAAATATCATTAAAAGTAATATATACCATTAACGCCATCAATAAGAAAAGCCCCACAGTATGAATCATATTCTCGGTCTCTGGCTTTACAGGCGAACCTTTTATTTTTTCAATAATAATAAATAATATATGTCCTCCATCAAATCCTGGAAATGGTAAAAGATTAATAAAACCTACATTAATACTTAAAAAAGCCATCAAATAAATAACACTACTAATTCCATCTTTTGCTTGTTCCCCTACGAGTGAAAAAATTCCAACAGGTCCACTCAATTGATTCATCTTAACACCACCAGTAAATAACTGTTCTAAAGTCACCCACATCTGTTTAAAAAGTGATTTCGTCTTTACCACTGTATAACGAAGAGATGAAATAAAACCATATTCTTTTTCTGTCTTTAAAGAAATACCATATTTATAAACTGTTTCTTTTTTTACCTTTTCAGCTTTTGGCTTCACTTTATAAGTAACATTTTTACCATCTTTTTTTTCTACCACAATTGAAGTATTCTTACTTCTATCAGCAATCGTTAAATAAAGACTCAAATCATCCATTGTCTTAACAGTATGACCATTAATTTTCTTTACATAGTCTCCCTTTCTAATACCAGCTTCATACGCAGGATAACCCTTTTCCACATCATGAATTACTGGTTTATAACTAGCACTTCCACAAAATAAAGCTAGTAAAAATAAAACTAAAATAGCAAATATAAAATTAAATCCTGCTCCAAAAAACATAATCAAAAATCTCTGCCAAGCCTTCTTTGCCTGCAATTTTCTATTTTTTGGAATATTGGTATCATCATCCACTTCTTCTCCAGCAAGTTGTACAAACCCACCAATAGGAATAGCACGAATACAATAATCAGTCTCTCCATCTTTCCCTTTTTTGCAAAAAACTCTAGGTCCCATACCAAGAGAAAATTCATAAACATAAACACCATTCATTTTAGCAAATAAGAAATGCCCAAGTTCATGAACAAAAATAATAACTCCTAAAATTAAAACAAATAATAACAACGTTAACATAAAAACCTCCTATATAATATTTAAGAATAATACAAATGCTAAAACAACAAAAATCAAACTATCTGCCCGATCAAGTACTCCTCCATGTCCAGGAATTAAATTAGAAAAATCTTTTTTTCCATAATAACGTTTAACAGAAGAAAAAACCAAATCTCCAATCTGACCAATTATAGATAAAACTGTAGTAATCAAAACTAATAAAGCTAGAGAAAGTTGAGGATTAATTACTTGATGATAAAAAGTAGCAGCTACAACAACACTAAACAAAATTCCACCAACAAATCCCTCTACGGTTTTTTTAGGAGAAATAGACTTAGCAAGAGGTGTTTTTCCAATTAACTGCCCTGTAATAAGTGCAAAAGTATCTGTAATAGTAGTAATTAAAAGCAAATAAACAACATACATCAACTCATAATTACGAGTAATAATGAGTAAATTAAAACTCATCCCTAAAAATAAAATAGAACCAATTAAAAATAAAGCATCTTGAATATTATATCGACTATTATCATGAATAAACACAATAGGAATTAAAAATGCAAATATAATAAAGGTAATCACTCTATAATCTACGTTATATATAAAATAAGTAGACTCAAAATTAAACATCGTAAAAAATAATACTAATAAATAAGCAAGAACTTTCATCATAAATGGAAATTCTCCCTTACTTTCTCTAATCTTAATAAGTTCATGTAAAGCAAAAACAGAAATTCCTCCCATAAAAATAGCAAATACTTCTCCACCAATTAACAAAAGTGGTACAAATAAAGCAATTAAAATAATAGCACTCAAAACTCTTGTTTTCATAAATATCCTCCAAACTATAATTATTATAATACGTTCCAGACATTTCTACAAGAAAAAAGTGTCCATATATTTAAAAAAGAAAAAAGTTCCAAAGAACTTCTAAAACTTATCAATATCAATTTTTACATACTTATTATCATGCATTGCACTACTTGCTTGCACCAAAGTACGAATAGCATTCGCTGTTCTACCACCTTTTCCAATAACACGTCCAAAGTCATTTTCTGAGACCATAACTTGAATTAAAATAGTAGCAGAATCTTCTGTCTCAAACTCTTTTACACGAACACTTTCACTATCCATAACAATCGATTTTACAATTTTTTCAGTTAAAGAAACAAAATCCATATTACTTATCCTTTGCTACTTTAGAATCTGCAAATTTTTTCATAATACCAGCTTTACTAAATAAACTTCTAACGGTATCAGAAGGAATTGCACCAGTCTTTAACCACTTCAAAGCCTTCTCTTCATCAATTTTTACCTCCGCTGGCACTGCAACTGGATTATAAGTTCCAATTAACTCCAAATACTCACCATCTCTAGGACGACGAGAATCACTTGCTACAATTCTATAAGTAGGACGCTTTTTAGCACCCATTCGTGTTAATCTAATCTTTACTGCCATAATTTCTACCTTCCTTTCCTTGACGTTTTTATTTTATAAGAAAAAGAGGCTATTGTCAACCTTTTTTTGATAACACCTTAAAAAGTATGATTCTCATCGATAAAGTCCTCTTTAACCTCTTCTTCTATTTTTTGATCAAGTTCCGCTTCATCAATAATCTCATCCCAAGCTTCTTCATCTATCTCCGTTGCTATTTTTACTTTAACATCCCCTACTAATTCTATACCAAGCTCTTTTTCAATAGTATAAACAATTTCTCCTTGATCAATTTCTACTTTTGTACAACTAGGTTGTTTTAAACTACGAACAATAATATCTTCGCTACCAATAGTAGTATCACTATCATCTCTTGGTCTTATATGAACAACTTCTGAATATGTATTTTTCTCTTTTAAAACATTAGTCTTGGTATCATGATCATAAGAATACCAAATATTAACATCATAACTACCTTGAATTGTAATTTCATCTCCTGCTTTTACCCCAGAAAAGTTATGATTAATGACCCAACAACCAAGAATAGTAGTAGGAATTTCTTCTGGTTTCGCACGATTGGTAGTAGTAAATGTTTTCTTGCCTTTTCCAATAACAGCTTTGGTAACGATTTCACGTGTATTTGCCATGTTACCCCTCCTCTAGTCTAATGTATGATAAAAAGTAGATAAAGTTTCCAAAAAAAAGAACTACCCAAAACTTGGGTAATTCCAATAATTAACTACACGTAACTTTAATAGTCCCAAAATCCATTTTAAACCCAGGATCCGTCGTATTTCCAACAGTCTGAATTGTATAAGTTCCAGCCTCATCACATGTAAAACTATGTTTAAAAGCCTTATTATTATCATAAACATGTCCCCCACCCCAATCATCATTTTGCTTTTTCTTTAAAGCAATAGTATCAAAAGGTTTAGAAGCTCCGCTCTTTTGTATTACTAAATCAAGATAATAAGAATTATACATATAAGTTTGTGATCCTTGGGCAATAAACAAATCAAGAGTTACACTACTACCACTCACATTAGTAAGCATTCTACCAACTACATTTGCAACATAACCACCCTTCTTAAAGCAACCACTAGACTGGTTATAAATTTTTAGATAATTACCTGCCTTGACTTTCAAGTTTTTAGGATTATTGTTCGTACAATACTTATCTGCACATATTCCTTTTTGTTTATTAGTATCCAATGAACCACACATAACCTTGCATTGTACTTGAGCAGAAGAACATTCCTTTCTCTCAGTATCCATTTGCCATTTAACAACAGAAGAAGTATCAATACTAACTGTTTTTTTGGGCTTTTCTGGCTCTACTGGTTCCACTGGATCAATTAGTGATATAGAATGAATAACAACATTTTGAGTTGGGCAAACAGTAGCATTTCCTGCATTATCATAAAAAGTTCCCGGAGAATAACTACCAGAAGCACTAACAGGAATGATAATACTTGGTTTCGTACAACCACTACCAGAATCACTACAACTACCAGAAACAAAAGTAAGGAAAGAATAAGTACCAGCACCACTACTAACACAAGTAGGAGGCGTTTTATCAATTTGAATTTTACTAGAGGAAACAGAAGATATATTTCCAGCTTTATCTACTACTCGAATATAAATATCTTGATTTTTCTCTTCACTAAATGGTGTCGTTACAAAAGTATCTTTAGAAGAATCCGCATATTCAGTCCATGTTACTTGATCATAACTATACTCCCAATGAGACACACCAGAATACTTTTCCGTTGTAGTAGCAGTTAAAGAAAAGTTTTGTTTTGTCCACCCAGGATTTCCACTTAAATTAGGTAAAGTAGGCTTTTCTTTATCAATATAATAAGTACTAAGCTTTTTAGTACAACTCTTACCTGCACTGTTATAACCTTTTAATTGTAGTTCATGAGATCCATTATCTTTTAAAATAAATATTTTTTTAGAACTAGAAGACTTCTTTATCAAATTTTTATTTTGAATACGATCAGTTACAGTATCGGTATATTGATCCACCAAACTCCATGTCTCAATAGTTGGAGAGGTAGATTTAACAGTAACTACTATATTTTGATTCTGCCAAGAATTTCCACCTGTAGCACTAACTTCAAATAAACTACAATCAGGATCAGCAATAAAAACTGAATAAACTCCTCCTCTAGTATCAGTACGATTACCAAAAACATCATAAACAAAAGCCTTAATCGTATATTCTCCATTCTCCACTAAACGTATATGAACCGGTTTTTGGTATCTCTTAGAAACACTTTTATATTCATACCCATCTTTATAAATAATATAATGATAACTTAATACTTCAGTATCATCTTTAGCCGTTAAAACAATATTAACGGGTACTTTACTAGTCCCGTTAGTCTTTTCTGGAGTCAGTAAAACTGTAGGCGGATGCTCTTCATGAGTACCACTACTCTTACCATTACAAGAAAGATATGCCCAATACTTATACTCTTCCTCTGTTACTTTTTGAACATATACTTTACTATCCTTCCCCAAATCACATAAATTTCCATCTGCATCTTTAATTGGATCAATATATTTCAAATCAATTAATGTTTGCAAAGAAACCTCACTAACAGGTCCCATTACTTTAGGAAGACGACTCCGATAATCATTATAATAAGCTTTACCAGCAAGTACCACCATTTTATTCTGATTATCTAAATAAGATGTCTTACTTCGTTTTAAAACACCCTGAATACCTGCAATAGAAATACCAACAAGAATTCCAAGGATCGAAATAACAGCAAGTAACTCCACCATCGTAAAACCATTATTTTTAATTTTCATAACTGCCACCACCTATTATACTACTAGTATCTCAAAAAAAGAAAAAATAAGCAAACAAAATCGCTTATTTTTCAAAACTTCAATTTACTTACAAGTAACTCTAATCGTTCCAAAATTCATATTAAATCCTGGATCAGTCGTATTTCCTCTAGTTCTTAATGTATAACTTCCAGCTTCACTACAACTAAATGTTTTTGACCAACTACCATGGTTTTGAACGGTACCAGCTCCATTCCCCCAATTAGCACCTTGTGAATCTTTTAGAGTTTTAGAAAATTTTGCAGTATTATTTTGTGATAACTCTAATTTAACATAATAACTCTTCGCTATAAATGTATAATATCCTTGAAAGATTCTCCAATTAACTGTTAGTTTTGCACCATCTACACTTGCAGTTACCTTTCCCACTACATTTCCATATTTACCACCTGTTTTAAAGCAACCACTCGACCCACTAATAATTGCGTTATAATTTTTTTCTTTATACGCCTTAGCACTAGGACTAGAACAATGATCTTTCAAGCACTTTGCTTTGTCCTTTTTCGCACTTACAGAACCACAAGCAGTTTGACACTGTACTTGAGCAGAAGAACAAGCTCTCTCTGTCGAAATATTCCATTTAGTAATATCTTTAGTAACAGTAACAGTCTTAGGTGTTGGTGTTGGTGTTGGTGTAGGTGTTGGTGTAGGTGTTGGATCTGGTGTTGTTGTGGATGGTTGAGTAATTGTAATCTGCGTATTAGGACAAACCGTAGCATTTCCTGCATTATCATAAACAGTTCCTGGAGAATAACTACCAGAGGTCCTAACAGGAAGTGTGACTATCGGATTCACACAACCACTATTAGCATCACTACAACTACCAGTAACTGTCCCAATAACAACACCAAGAAGATTAGCAGTACTTGCAGTACTAACACAAGTAGGTGCCGTTTTATCAATACTAACACTAGTAGATGCAACTTGAGAAACATTACCAGCATTATCTATTGCCCGAACATAAACAATACTATTAAAATTGATAGTAAATAGAAATTGAGATGGATTGGCATTTTTTTGTTGATTCCAAGATTTACCATCATAACAATACTCAAATCTATTAAATCCAGATAAATTGTCACTAGTAGATCCATCAAAACTTACATTAGTATTGACCCATTTATTTACACTTCCAGCAGTAGTAGTAAAAACAGGTTTTGCAGGTGGAGTCTTATCAATTCGAATAAGACTACTAGCAACATTAGACGTATTTCCAGCATAATCTACAACACGAATATAAACATTCTGATTTCTCTCTTTACTAAAAGCAGTCGTTTCAAATTTTGTCTTACTAGAGCTCTCATATCTTTCCCATTTACTTTGATCATAACTATATTCCCATCGCTTAACACCAGAACCCGTCTCCGTTGTAGTACCAGTTAATTTAAAATTAGTATTCGTCCACTTATTTGGATTACCACTTAATGTAGGAAGAGTAGGTTTTGTAGTATCAATCATAATATTACTACTAGCTACAGTAGAAGTATTTCCTACTCGATCAATAACTCGAATATAAATATTTTTCTTCATATCTTCAGTAAATTTAGGCATCGTAAATTTATTTGTCTGAGAATTAGAGTAATCACGCCAAGTCTTTTTGTCATAACTATACTGCCATTTACTAACACCCGAACCATTTTCTGTCGTAGTACCAGTTAATGCAAATTTCTTATTTGTCCATCCTCCTGGATTACCACTCAACTTAGGTTGTGTTGGTGCTGTCTTATCAATTTGAATAAGACTACGAGCAATTTCTGATTTATTTCCTACTTTATCTACAACCCGAATATAAACGTCTTGATTTCTCTCTTTACTAAAATCCGTCGTTTCAAATTTTGTCTTATCAGAATTAGTATATTTATTCCAAGTCTTCTGATCATAACTATATTCCCAATAAGCAACGCCAGATCCTTTTTCCGTAGTAGTTCCAATCAATGCAAAACTCTTATTAGTCCATCCTGGATTACCCGTTAATACAGGTTTAGTAGGTGGTGTTTTATCAATTTGAATTTTACTTTTAGCGGAAGAAGAAATATTTCCCGCTTTATCATGAACTCGAATATAAACATACTGATTCCTATCTTTACTAAAATCGGTTGTTTCAAATTTTGTCTTATCAGAATTAGTATATTTATTCCAAGTCTTCTGATCATAACTATATTCCCAGTAATCAACCCCAGAATGTTTTTCAGTTGTAGTTCCTTTTAAACTAAAACTCTTATTAGTCCAGCCTCCTGGATTACCACTAAGTTTAGGTTGTGTTGGAGAAATTTTATCAATTCGATATACATAATTCTGTTTTACAGTACAACTCTTACCAGCACTATTATATCCCTTAATCTTAAGTTCATGTATTCCATTGTCTTTCAAAGTAAATGTTTTACTTCTACTAGAAGTCTTCTTAATTAAACTCTTATTCTGAACACTTCCTAAAGCATTATCATAGTATTTATCTTCTAAAGTCCATGTATCAATTGTGTCTGAATTAGAGCCAACAGTAACTGCTATATTTTGTTTCTGCCAACCATTTTTGTTTAGTGTTGGTACTGCACTAACTCTGAAAGTAGTACAATCAGGATCAGCAATCTCAATCGTATAAACACCACTATTTGCTTCACCACGATTACCAAAAATATCATAAGCAGAAGCCTTAATGGTATACTTTCCATTTTCTGTTAAACGAATACTAACAGGCTTTTCATATCGCTTTGTAACGCTCTTATATTCTTTATCATCTTTATAAATAGTATAACGATAACTTAATACTTCTGTATCATCCGCTACAGTTAAAGTAACATTAACAGGTTTTTTACTAACCCCCTCTGTCTTAGTAGGATTTAAAGTAACAGTAGGAGCATTTGCTTCATAGGAACCATTTTTTTCTCCATTACAAGAAAGATATGCCCAATATTTATATTCCTCTTCTGTTACCTTTTGAACATATACTTTACTATCATGTCCCAAATCGCATGTATTTCCATCTGCATCTTTTACAGGATCAATATATTTTAAATCAATTAACTCCTGTAAAGAAACTTCACTTACTGGTCCCATCATCTTAGGAAGCTTACTTCTATGATCACTATAATAAGTCTTGCCAGCAAGTACCACCATCTTATTTTGACTATCCAAATAAGTAGTTTTACTCCGATTTAAAATACCCCTGATACCAGCAATACCAATAACAGCAAGAATGCCAAGTATTACAATAACAGCAAGTAACTCTACCATAGTAAAACCTTTATTCTTCTTTCTCACAATATCCACCACCCATATCTTTTTAAATACTCTCACCTACTATAATACTAGTATCTCAAAAAAATAAAAAATAAGCAAATAAAATTGCTCATTTTTGAAACTAAATTCATAAACATCACTTTAATACGTTAAATTGATTAAAAAAGTAATCATTCATCTCATCTTTAAAAAAATCAAGTTTAGAATTTACAATCTCTAAATTCTGATTATAACAAACGTATAAAGGAATCATATTGAGTTTCCCTATCTTCTCATCTAAATCACTTTTAATTTTTTGATTCTGATAATTACTTTTAACATACAACTTCTGTAATCTTTTGATATCACTAATTAAAGTAGTAATATAAGAATTATGATACATTTTTTCTTTTAATAAAAGACAATTTTTATATTCTATACTCGCTTTAATACTATAAATAATTTGATCTAAACAAGAAATAATTTGCTTATTCATAAACTTTTCCATCCAAACTCCAAGTTTTAGCATCTAATATTTTAACAGAAACGATACTACCTTCTTTAATATTTTGACCAGTAAAATTAACTAATTTATTTTCTTCTGTATATCCAAAATACATTCCCTTTTTCTTGAAAGATTCTCCCTCTACTAAAACTTTTTCTACTTTCCCAACATGTTTTTTATTATTTTCTAAAAAATAGGTATTCACAACTTCATTTAACTGATAAAGTCGTCTTTCTTTCTCTTCTAAACAAACATTATCTACAAGTTTTGCCGCTGGAGTATTCTCTCGAGGTGAATAGATGAATGTAAAAGCATTATCATATTTACAATAGCGAACTAAGTCTAGTGTATCCTGAAAATCTTCATCACTCTCTCCAGGAAAACCTACAATAATATCAGTAGAAATCGCAATACCAGGACGCACTTTTTTTAATTTATCAAAAAGTTCTAAATAACTTTCTCTACGATATCTTCTACCCATTTTTTTTAAGACTCTATTAGAGCCAGACTGAACTGGCAAATGAATACTAGGCATAATATTAGGATATTTTCCAATCACTTCTATCATTTTATCAGTAAAATCCCAAGGATGAGAAGTAACAAAGCGAATACGTGGAATATGCATAACAGCAATATCAGAAAGAAGTTCCCCAAGTCCATAATCATCATATAAATCTTTTCCATAAGCATTTACATTTTGTCCAAGTAGTGTTACTTCTTGATACCCCTGATTTACAAGACTTTCTACTTCTTCTAAAATATCTTCTCGTCTTCTACTACGTTAACTCCCTCTAGTATAAGGAACAATACAATAAGTACAAAACTTATTACATCCATAAATAATATTCACATAAGCTTTAAAAGATTTATCTCGAAGAACAGGACCATTCTCAATAATATCTAAGTCTTTCGAATAAACTTCAATCTCCTGCTTTTTCTTTTCTACTGCCTGATCAAAAATATGAGGTAAATCATATAAATTATGAGTTCCAAATACAAAGTTAACCCATTTATATTTATCTCTAATTTCTAAAACAACTCCCTCTTCTTGTGCCATACATCCACATATACCAACAATTAATTCAGGACGTCTTTCTTTTAAATGTTTAATACGCCCTAGCATCCCAAATGCCTTATTATGAGCATTCTCACGAATAGAACAAGTATTAAGTAAAATAAGATCCGCACTTTCCATCTCAAGCACTTCAGAAAAACCAAGTTGTGCAAGCATTCCTCTAATATTTTCACTATCATGTTCGTTCATTTGACAACCATAAGTCTTTAAAAAATAAGTCTTACCCTGATACTTATCTTTTAGCTGATCATCCAATTTATAATCAAGAGTTTGATATTCGTTTTTTTCTCTTTTTCTTGCTTCCTTATAATTTGGTAAATTCATCTCTCCCACTTCCTCTAACTACATTGATATTTTTGCTTTTCTAATACTTTTTTAACATCTTCATAATTATCTTTTAAATGAATAAAATGAAGTTTTTTCTTATCTTGCTCTCTCATCTTAGAAAGTTCAATGAAAAGTTCAATCCGAATAATATGATCTTGATGAGAAGAAGTAAGTGAAATTCCTTTCATATTCTCATACTTTTCAAATTGTTTTTTTAAATTTTTCTCAATCGTTTCAGCATAGCTTTCATACTTTTTAGAAAGCACAGACTCTAAATTAATTTGAATACTACTTACTGTATGATCTCGATAAGTAGTAATAAAAGTCTCATCTGTTCGAATATCATCTTGCTGATCACTTTTCACACAAACTAGCTTTTTACTACATCCAGTTGTAAGAAAAAGAAGAAAAAGAATAAATAAAATTTTTTTCATAACACTACCACCTTTTGAATAACACATACAATACCAAACATACATTTGCCTGTCAAGTTAATTTTCTAAAAATTCCATATAATATTCATCAAAAGTAATATGATGATCTTGAATATATCTGGCTACCCTCTTTCCAACAAAACGATAATGCCAAGACTCATAACTATATCCAGTAATATTTTCTTTATCTTTTGGAAATCTCAAAATAAACCCATACTGATAAGCATTATCCTGCATCCATAAAAAACTATCTGTCTTTTCAAACTGGGTAAAACTATGCTTAAAATCATCTACATCTACACAAAGTCCCGTCTGATGCTCAGAAAATCCAGGACGCGCTGAATAAGTATCAGCAACCTCTCTTCCATCTTTTAAAAGATAACGATTATAAAGATCCACTTGATAAGAATAACTACGATAAGCAGAAATAGCACGTATCAAAACCCCATCTTTTTTAGCATCATCGACTAATCTCTGAAAAGCTTGATAAACTTCATCCACCAAGAAAATTCCACCTTTAGAGTATTCTTGACTCATCTCAACTAAATGATCTGGTACATAATTCTTATCTAAATAATAATACTTATTCACCAAAACTTTATTAGTATTTAAATATTTACTAGGAGAAGTATGTGTATAATAATCTTGATCTAAACCAAGATTCACAAAAAGAATCACTTCTTTTTCACTAAGTTTAGGATGACTCTTTTGATAAAGTTCATATCTTTCTTTATTCGATAATTTATAAAAAGAATACGTCTTTTTTTCTTTTACTTCATTTTTAAAAGCAGGATTCTCCTTTTTAGAAGAACACCCAACAAGAAAAAAGGAAAAAATCAAAAAAATAGCAATGACAAATCTTCGCATCTAAATCACATCCAAAAAAATTATATCACAAAAATAGAAAAATAGAAAAAATGTAAACTTTACAAAAAGAGCACTTCATGCTATCATAAACACCAATATCAAAAGGAAAAGAGAAAATTATGAACAAATACGAAATAGTAAATCAATTAAACGAAATTATCAAAATAGATAAACAAATTGGAATGTTTTATCAAAGATATACCCAAATGTTATTAACTACTAATTTACCTCTAAGTGAAGCTTTAAATAATGGTTTTATAAACTTTGACGAACTAGATTATTTATTAACAGAAGAAGATAATATTTATATAGAATTTATGGAAAATCCTACAAACTATTTAAAAGTTTTACATGAGTTAGAAACAAAGGAAGAACAAAAAACTAGAATTCTAGATAAGTACAAAAGAACAAATATAGATAACATAAAGTACTTACCTATAATGGATAGAATAAAAGAAAAACTACAAGACTATCACGTAAGTTTAAACTTAAGTAGCATGATAGAAAAATATTTAGGTTCAACAACAATAGATAGCTATCATCTTTCACACGTTTGTTTTCAAGATCCAACTTTAATAGAAACACAAATAAAATCAGAATACTTAAAGATTTTTCTAACACTTTTACAAAAAAATATTGACTTAAATATCAAAGCAGGACTCAAAAAAGGCGCTTACCCACTAATGAATCTGGAAAATTATATTTTAATGCAAAACCCCACAACAGAATTTGAATTTATAGAAAACTTTTTTGTCTATGACGATCCAATAGAATTAGATACCATAGAATTAATAGAAGAATATGGTGCAAGTAAAAATGTAGCATCCTATTTAAATGAAAAATTTGTAAAAGAACAAGGGATAGATCAAATAAATACTCTCATGTCATATACACACCATAACCTGGCATTTTTCATAGAATTATTCTACCTAAATGCCTCTATAATTCAATCAAGAGAAACAAGTTCAATAGCATACTTAGAAGATTATTTTAAAAAGAATTATTCTAAAAATATAAATCATTTTCCGAAAGGACAAGAAAAAGAAAAAATAATTCTAACAACATTAAATGAAATCGACAAAGTAAAAGAAGGATTTACATATATTAAAAAAGCAAACTAATCCCCTCAATACTTCAAGTATAAATAATAATAGATACGAATGAAATTTAGCAAATTAAATTTTCTAAAAATCATAAGATAAAAACTTTAGATCCTTTTTAAGTACAATTTTTATATTTTAAACATATAAGAAAACATACAAGATAATTGACTAACACATTGTACTAGTTAACTCATAAAAATGGAAAAATCATTCAAAATATAGTACCTTTCCAAATAAAAATCAATAAGTATGAATACTTTATTGGAAGATAAAGGCTATGTTACTAATTGTTAAGTGTTGCAATTTACACTATTTTTATAAATCTAAACTATTTTGATTTAATAAAAATTCTTTAATAGATATAATTAAAATTCCATCTTCGTTGTACCAATGTTTAATATCATCTTTAACAACAATTATTTTTTTAAAATTATCACCAATGGAATTTAATGGTCTTGATTCTTGGGCATTTTTTTCTCTAGTATCAATATTTAAGGCCACTTGAATATAATATTTTTTATACCCTTGATTACATACAAAATCGATTTCTAGCTGTTTTCTTTTGTCTCCTTCTCTAATTTCAACTACACCAACATCTACATTATATCCACGAATTAATAATTCATTATAAATAATATTTTCCATAATATGGTTTTCTTCTATTTGTCTAAAATTAAGTCTAGCATTACGAAGTCCAATATCTGCAAAGTAATATTTTTGAGGGGTACTAATATATTTTTTTCTTTTTATATCATATCTTTCTGCTTTTTCTATTAAAAAAGAATCAAGCAAATAGTCTAAATAAGATACAATAGTATTTTTAGACAAATCATTTATTCCACTACTAATAAAAGTATTATAATTTTTTTGAGGATTTGATAAACTTCCTACCGAAGATGATAAGATATTTATTAATGAATCTAAAATATCAACTTTAGTAATATTATTCCGATCAATAATATCTTTTTTATAAGTTAATTCAAACAAATCGACTAAATACTTAGACTTTTGTTCTTCATTTCTAATATTTGCAATATAAGGCATTCCACCATATATAACATATTCATTCCAAGCATTATTTTTATCACCTTGATAATAATCATAAAATTCTTTAAAAGACAATGGAAAAACTCTAATTTCATCACCACGTCCACGAAACTCAATAATAATATCACTTGATAAAAATTTGGAATTAGAACCAGTTACATAAACATCAAGATTTTTTTTATGCAAAAAACCATTTAAAACAAGTTCAAAATCTTTAACTTTTTGAACTTCATCAATTAAAATATAATATAGGCAATTTCCAAAAATAATAGTTACACTTTGACAAAATAAAAACAACAACT
>CAZWXX010000009.1:0-13928 GCA_964637865.1 uncultured Muribaculaceae bacterium
CATTCTTTATAATTTTGGAATACCCTTACCCCTTATAATCTAGAACAGAGCGAATGTTTTTATTGTTTGCTTTGGATTTTTCTCTAAAGTACTGTTCGGAGCGATCAGTCCTTTTTCCACAATATTTTCCAGTGTATCCATTAATTCGTATTTCGTAAATGGGGAAGAGAGATTTTTTGAAATAAACGTTTTTCTTCTATCTTCATTACCAATTTCTATTTCACTGCTTAAAAGATAAGATAGTTGAGATAAGTAGTCTTCTATATCAGCTTTCGTAATGGGAATGATTTCTGTTATAAAAGTAGACAAAGAGAAAAGTCTTAACCATTCTTCATTTAAGCCATAGCCTCCTCCATTTACTTTTATATCTACTCTCCTTGGAGTGTTATCTATTATTTTTTTTGTGTAATAAACACTATTTTCTTTGATTAGTTTATAGGTATCTTCTAAAAAGTGAAAGGAAAAGCATTTTATATTAATCTGGTTTGACGATAAATTTTCAAGACTCTCTTTGATTCTTGGTAATTTATCTCTATATATGTAAAGGGATTTGGTAGCTAAATAGTCTCTTTTTTGCATAGGATCATCATTTCTTAATAATAATTGATCAATCCTTTTGGCTTTATAATAGTGATGATGTTTACTATTTTCTGAGAAATAGGTATATCTTTCTTTTGAGTTATATACTATTTCTTTTCCTTCTATGGTAAATTTCTCATAACTTAGTCCACCTTGTACTCTATAAAATGTATGTAGACTTTTGTCCTCTATCATTTTTTCTTTCCATTCATCTAATATTGTCATAATACCTCCTGAGCTAAAAAAATACTAGAAATTATTGTTTTAACTTAAATTCTAGTACTTCTATTACTTTTTATTTATTTTGCAAAACAATGTGCCATTTTTAAAGTATTTACAGAACTTTTTTCTTTACTATTTCTAATTGTATAAGATTCTATTGTTCCAATTACTTCAATGTAATCTCCTTTTTTTAGTTTTTTATTATTCTTTTCCATTGAGCAGACTAAATCTAAGCTATATTTCTTATCTTCATCTATATATCTTAATATTAATTCTTTTTTCTTAGTATTTATTTTATCAATTTTACCATCTACTTTTAAGAATTTCTTTTGATATTTTTCGAAAGAGTTTTTTGGATCATTTCTTAATTCTAAAGCTAGGTCTAGAGTAGAGACAGAAGTTGGTTTTGTATTATATTTCATTGTCCAAAATCCGATTTGCCAATCTCTTCTTCCTACCACTTGGTGATATTTTATGACTTTATATCCAAGACCATAATACACTTTTGTTCCTCCATCTTTATATACTTTAGTACGAAGTGCGAAAAATGGTCCTTTTTGATATTTACTAACTACAATGATATCTACTGATATTAGAGTAGCTACTACTAAAATGATGATTAAAATAATATTTAAAACTTTAAATAATTTTTTTTCTTCTTTGGTTTCTAAGTCAATTTCATTAATATTTTCTGTTTCAACATTTTTTAATTTATCTTTTTTAAATGGAAACATGATATCACCTTCTCTACTTTCTTATTATAACAAAGATACTGCATAAATTCAATTGCACTACTTGCTTACTTTTCCTTTAAATTATGAATCATTTCACTTGCTTTTATTACAGTAGATTCTTCTGGTATCATAACATATAAATTCTCAGTTGGAATGGAATAAGTATAAGCACTACTTCCTACTCCATCTAAGTTTTGTGTGGTAATATTCCAAGTAGGCATATCTTCTAATTGTTTTTTTACAATTTTTTTTATTTCATTTGCAGGAACAGAGGTTTCAAAAGTATTTTCTAAGCTATTTAAAATAGAAGAATAGTTCGTAAGCATTACTGTTGAGGAAGTCACTTTATCAATAATTGCACGAATTATTTCTTCTTGATGTTCTCCTCTTTTTCTATCTCCTTCGGCAAAATACTTTCTTTCTCTAGAAAAGGCAAGTGCTTTTTCGCCATTTAAATGGTTGAGTCCTTTTTTGAAATAATATCCTTTATAAGTTTTAAAATCCATATCAGAATAGACATCTACTCCTCCTATGGTATCTACAACACTTACTAAAGTATCAAAATTCACTCTGATATAATAATCAATCTTCATACTTAGTAAGTCTTCTATTGTTGCCACTGACATATTGATTCCATAAAGTCCAGCATGAGTTAGTTTGTCTTTTGGACCATCTATTCCATGCAGTGCAACATAATAGTCTCGTGGAATACTAGTTAATAAAATTTCATGTGTTTTAGGATTTACTGTTGCAATAATATTGACATCACTTCTTGATACGGTACTAATAGAACCATTTGTATCAATTCCACTGATGTAGACTGAAAATGGATTTTCTGTGATATCTATATTCTGTGACTTTATCTTCTTTTTTAATGATATTTTTATTGTATGAATTACTTTTGTTTTCTCTTTCCATTGTGCTAGTTTTTCTTCTAGGCGACTTTTATTAAAGTCATTTACTAGAATGCTATCTACTTTATCATTTAATAGATCTTGTCCTGCTAATGATAGATCTTGATAGTTTGTTTGTGATACTTTTATTCTTTTAGTTATCTTTTCTAATACTTGCTCTTTATTTTTATCATTTACTAAGAATGTTATCATTTTCTTATTATTTAAATCGGTTAGTTTTTTATAAGTACTATCTTTTTTTACTATTACGTAATAGTAAATCTCTTCTTGTTTGGTGTTGTTTATTTTGTATAAAAAGTCATTTGTTTCATATATTTTGTTACTAGCAAATACTAGAATCATAGAAAGTAATAGTTCTATCAGCATTACTATAGATATTATAATTTTATTTTTTCCTTTAATAGCAGTTATTCCAAATAAAATATAAATTATTATTAATATAGTACTTAGTATTCCTAGATATAGTGAAGGTAAAACATTTAGTAGTATTAGTAGTACTAAAAAGATAAAAGCACTCAATAAAGAGAGGCTATAGATTATTTTATTTATTCTTTTTAACATAGGATTCACACTCCTTTATTTTTTATTACTTTCATTTTTTTTGTTATTTTTATTATTAATTCTTTATTTATTATTAATGTAGCAATAATTGTTACTATTAAACTTATCATATTATAAATGATATTATTTTGATAGTAACATAATATTGTAAAGATAAACATTATGATAATTGCAAATAGATTTTTCATTTGATAAGTAATATTAACATACTTTTTTAAATCATAATGTCTATATATTGCCATTGATAAATAAGCAATAGCTGTTGATATAGCCGCTGCATACAATCCTATGTATTTTATGAATAAAATATTGAATATAATATTAATAAGTGCTGATAAAAATGATGTTACTGCTACCTGGCGTGTTAGTTTTTTAGCAATATAAATTGCACTGTAGGTACTAACAATACAATTGCACATTGCCCCTATCATAAAAATCGGAATATATTGATATGCTTCTTTAAAATCTATACTAATTAAAATTGGAAAGATAAAAGGCATACAAGAGATAATTCCTAAACATAGACAAGCAACTAATTTCATAGTTGTATTTACAATATCTGAAAAATAACTATCCCTATCTTTATCATTAATATATAGGGAAGCAGATTCGGTCCAAGACATATTAAAGATAGAAAGAACTGCACTTACAATGCTTGAAAACTTATTAGATATCGCATAAATACCATTTGCCCCTACTCCTAAAAAAATTGAGATGATGGTTCTATCTGAAGCATTGATAATCCACCAAGAAATTCCATTTGGAATTAATGGAAGCGAATACTGAATCAATTCTTTTTGTAATATACTATCTTTTTTCCCTTTTTCTATATATCTATTTAGTTTTAAAGAAATAAATAAATAGATAATACAAGATATATTTGCTAAAGACATTGAAATTAAAATTGCTTCTGCACCTATTTTACAAACTGCAATTAGCAAAAAATTGGAAACTACTGCTATGATTCCTGATATAAAACTTGCAATAGAATAATTTATATTTTTTCCAAGTCCACGAGAGATTTGTAAGAAAATACCTGAAAAGATACAAATAATGATGTTCATTAGAATTAAGTATTTATATTTTATATTCCAAATTATTGTAACAAGGAAAAATAATAAAGAAAAAGCAATGGTAAGTGAGAAAACAGTGGACAAGACTGTTGTGATTATTTTTTTCTTTTCCTTTTCATTTTTTCTACAGTCAATTAAATAGCGAAAAACTGCCATTTCTTGTTGTAATGCAATAATTGGTACGAATAAAGAAATATATGTAATGATTAAGTCTACACTTCCATAATCATCTGTACTTAGAAAATGGGTATATAAAGGCAATAACAAAAAGGAGATAAATTGTGTTGAAAATTTACCTAGGAATATAATTATTGTGTTTTTTACCAATTCTTTTTGTTTTGACATACTTACTCCTTCTTTATTTTAAAGTTTTTTCTAAACAATCATATTTTTCTTTTAATTCTATTCTTTCTATCTTTTTTAAATTTAATAATTCTTCTGTTAAAGCTTCTATAGAAGTTAAACTTATATTAGAGGAAAACTTTATAAAATTACAATTTTTAAGCCAAGTATAGTATGTTGATATAATTTTATGATTATTATTAGAAAATACAATGCATGGCGTTTTAGTTATATAACAGAAAATCATACCATGTAGTCGATCTGTTATTACTAGACGTGAGGTACTAAATACTTCAATTACCTTCTCTAAATATTTAAATTTTTCTTGTTCTTTAAATTCATTTATCGGCATTGTAGTATCTTGAAATAAAATATTTTCATACTTTTCTTTAAAATATTTTATTAATTTTTCTTCTTGTTCTTTTTCTAGGCTTTTTTCTGCATCATTTCTTAAAGCAAAAGTAATATTCTTACGTTCATTTTGTTTACTTTTATCTAATGATAATACTATATCAGGGCATAGCTTGATTTTTGTATTTAAAAAGTTTTCTTTCATTAAATCAAATGACTTATTCTCTCTAGCAAAAAGTATTACATTTTGATTTTTTTCTATTACTTTTTTTGTCTTTTGTAAACGTCTTTTTCCATATGGTGTATTTGAAAAACCAAAACTTTGTGGAAATGCAATAATTTTATTATTTTTAAAAGTTTTTATGATAAATAATCTCGCATAATCTGCAATTGGATACAAATCTCCGAAATTACCTCCACCTATTAAAGTAATTATATCTGAACTTTTCATTACTTTTTTTATACTTTTTATGTAATCATAAGTTTTTGAAATTGGGATTTCGATAATATTACAAGTAGGATAATTTTCTTCTATAAATTTTCTTTGAGCATAATATATTGCTACATCTCCTAGATTAGGGTAATCAGGAGATAAAAATATATAAACAGTCTTTTTTTTATTATCTATTTCTAAATCGACTTTTTTAGGACAAAGATAAGTTTTTATATATTCATAGAGTGGACGAATATATTCTTTTAATCTATTCATATTTTTTTCTCCTTCTTAATAATACTTTTATTTTTAAGGCAAGTAGTAAAGTATTTGTTCCAAAATACGATAGTAAAGCATAAAATCTATAGATTCTTTTTGATTTTGTATCTAATAAAACAACAGATTTTAATTTTTGAATAGTGTTTTTTAATTTACTCCTATATTTTTTATATTCTTTTTTTTGAGGTAATTTATCAAGAATAAAGATTGCCTCCATAAATTCTCTATTCTCTGCACTTTTTATAATTTTTTTGTGGTACTTTTTAATATACTCTGTTTCTTTTTCGGCAAATTCTAGTGCATCCATTCTTTTTATATTAAATTTAGAATTAATAATACTGTCTTTTCTTTGGAGATAAAAATATTTCTTATTCTCACTAATTGTAATTTTATTTGCTTTTGAAAATAACAGATATGTTGTATCTAAATCTTCACATATTTTTCCTTTTGGATATCTAATTTTATTAAATAATTCTTTTTTATATAGTTTTCCCCAAGCACTAGTAGTACAACTTTTTTGATATAGCATATCCTCCAGTGCTTCTTCATTATTATAGACCATAGTCTTTTTATTTTCTACTTGTCCCTTATTTTCAATTTTTTCATAGAAGCTTTGATAAGAACAAGTAGCAATTTCTGCATCATACTTTTTCAGGTCATTGTATAGATTTTCTATCATATCCAGTGCAATATAATCATCACTATCTACGAAAGTAATATATGATCCTGTAGCAACATCAAGTGCAACATTTCTAGCATCACTCAGTCCTCCATTTTGTTTATGAATGACTTTTATTCTTTGGTCTTTTTTTGCATAATCATCACAAATTTTGCCACATTTATCAGGAGATCCATCGTCTACTAAAAATATTTCTAGATTAGAATAGGTTTGATTTATAATAGAATCTACACACCTAGATAAATACTTTTCAACATTATAAACTGGAACTATTACTGTTATCAATTCCTTTTTCATTATTATCACCACCTATTTGATATAGAATACCGACAATTGTAAATACTGTAAAAAAGGTATTAGCATAAAAATCTGTCGTAAGCATTGCACCTAAAATAGTACATATTACGATGGATTTAAAAACTTCATCTTTTAATGACTTTATAATTTTATAAAATAATAATATCGATAGTGTTAATATGAATATTCCACTACTCATCCAAGTTTGTAGAATGAAATTATGTGGTAACATGTGAGTATAATTTTGGGATGATAGTCCATTTCCAAAAAAGAAACTTCTTGCATTACTTTTTATTAAGGACCAAGCATATTGGTATCCTTCTATTCTGCCTGACCCTGAAAAAAGTGAAGTGTCTCCTCGACTAATGAATAGTTTTTCTAATATAAATAGTGCCATTATACTAAAGGCTATTAAAAACATAAAGTTTTTTAAGTTCATTCCTTTTTGAGAAAAGCTATTTTTTAATATTCCTAATCCGATTGCAACTGTTGCTACAACAAGCCCTGTCCTTGAAGAATTACAAAATATAGCAATTGCGATTGTTATTAATTTATATATATTATTTATCTTTTTTAAAGACAATATGTCATAAGCAAAAATAACCAATCCTATTCCTAAAAATATTGATAGAATGCTATAACCACTAAAGACAGCATCAAATACGGTTCTTTGGGCGTGGAAACTAATATTACCAATTGCAATTCCAATCTTTGTATATAGTATGTATTCTACTATTACTGAAATTGCTGTTGCAAAAATGACATTTCCTATCATATTCTTTGCTTGCATTAGAAACTTTTCACTCAGATTTTGTCTTATATAGTCTTTTGCATAATATGTCAGAGAAATAGGAAGTATCATAATTATTATTTGTAAAAATTCAATCAAATTAGAAAGCGTATGATTTGCAATTATACATTGTATAAACATTATCATCAACATAATAAGAATAAAAAGAAATCCTTTTGACAAATTATATTTTTCTCTTATCAAGTCTCTGATTAAGTAAAGTATATAAATGAACAAGAATATATATATCCATGAAAACATATGGTGTAAATTTTCTCCTAAGATGCTAAGCGAAAATAGTGGGCTACTTAATATTAATAATGTAATTATTTTTTCATATGTACTTTTGTTTTTTTGAAAGCCATATAATGAAAAAAAGAAGAGCGAAAAAAGGAATGCTACTTTGCTATTTATCATATATAGTACAATTAAGATTATTTCCATCAGTATCATTCTATTCGCCCTCCTTTCTGTAAATTTCATCTATTTTTTCCATATACTGTTCAAGATTATCCAATTTATGTGCTTGTATGAATGCATTTTTAGTTTTTTCTTCTAATACTGTTTTATCTTGTAATAATTGTTTTATATTTTTTATAAAATCTTTTTTATCATTACATAAACTTCCACAGTTATCATTCACTATTTCTTTTAGTCCTCCAACATTAGAAACTATAGTTGGAACTCCTAACGATAATGCTTCAAAAGCAACTAATCCATAGCCTTCCCAATCAGAAGTTAAACAAAATATTTTTGATTGTGCTATATATAAATAGGGATTTATTTGAAAACCTAAAAATGTAATATTTTTTTCTAATTGTAGTTTTTTTACTTGTTCTTTTAATTCTGAAAGTAATGATCCATCTCCCACAATCACACACTGAATATCCTTTTTTTCTTTTTTTAGTTCATGAATAATATCAATTAATCGGTCTACTCTCTTTACTTTTTCTAATCTTCCAACATAACATATATCATAAACTTTATCTATTTTTATTTTAGGAATAGATTCATATACTTTTTGGCATGATACTGGATTTTGAATACTTATTATTTTCTTTTTTACTAATTTAGAAAATACAAATTCTTCTGCTATACTATTTGAAACTGTTAAAACTTTTTCTGCTTTTATGGCTATTAATAAAAAAACTATGGAATTTATAGATACTTTTTTTAGCCAAGTAGGGTTTTGATGAATATGAGCAATTAACTTTCCATTGAATTTCGATAAACTCACTAGAAAACTAGTCTTAAAATCATGGGCATGAATAATTTCTGGCTGATATTGATTTACTATTTTATTAATATTTCGTATTGATATTTTTTCAATTGGAATATAAGAAATATGCTTTTTATTTAAGATATCACATATTTTTCCTTTAGGAGAGCAATAATATATATCACATTTGTTTTTTAAATGTTCAATAATTGTACATGCGACATTTTCAGCACCTGAATATTTATTACTTGCAAGTAAATGAATAACTCTTTTTTTATTTTTCATTACGATCAGCCTCGTATATTTTTTTCATCTCTTTCATTATGTTATCTAGCATTAATGGCTTTATCAATTCTTTGTTGTTCTTTGCCATCAAGAGA
Organism: uncultured Muribaculaceae bacterium; assembly: GCA_964637865.1. Lineage (GTDB taxonomy): Bacteria > Bacillota_I > Bacilli_A > RF39 > UBA660 > MGBC119817. Next base: position 8,854 of record CAZWXX010000009.1, read on the forward strand.
CGTCTATTTTTATCATTATATAATTTTTCTACCTTTTTCGTAAAGGAATTTACATCATTTTTTTCAATAATATAACCATTTTTATTATTTTTTATTAAATCTGATACTCCTCGAGTAATGGTGGCAATGATTGGTACTTTCATATACATTGCTTCCATAATATTTACTGGCAAGCCTTCTCTTAGACTAGATGCTACTGATAAATCTGTAATTTTTAGAAGTCTTGGAATGTCTTTTCTAAATCCTAAAAAGTGAATATTATTAATTAACCCTCTTTCTTTTACTATTCTTTGATAGTAACCATTATATGAGTCTTTACCTGCTAGGAATAGATGAATATTTGGATATTTTTCTACTAATGATGTCATAACGTCAATTAAGAGTATTTGATTTTTATTTTTATTTAATTCTGCTGGATAAATCATTACAAAATCATCTTTCTTTAAGCCAAATGATTTTCTAAGATCTTCTTTTTCTTTTTGAGACATTTTGATATCAAATTTTTCTTTATCAATTCCAACGCCTGGAACATAGTTGATATCTTTACATTTTTTAAATCTTTTCTTTGCTAAATTATAATCTTCTTTGTTAATTAAAATTAGAGTATCTGTATATTTTGATAAGTATTTTTCAACTGGATAGAATAATAGCCAGTTTCGTTTTGGAGAACCTATATAAAAATGGAAGCCATGTGCAGTATAGATTACTCTTGTTTGATGTTTTTTTCGAAGATGTTTAGAAGCAAGGCGTGTTACTACACTTCCCATTGGTGTATGAGTATGAATCATATCATACTTTTCTTCTTCTACTATTTTTTTTAGAGTAAAAATTGCCTTTATATTGTTTAATTTATACGGACTTCTTTCAAAAGAAACTGTATATTTTTTATCACAATATGGTATTTCGGCATTTCCATTTGTTGCTACATGAACTTCGTATCCTTGTTCTTTAAAATATTTTAAATATGGTATGTGGAATGCTAATATATGCGAATCCACAGTTGCTGTAAACAATACTTTTTTCATATCAATACACCCTTTTTATTCTTTTTATTTTACGCAATTACAGAATTACTATCTGGTTCGTAAACTGGTTCTTCTTCAAAACTTACGGTCATATCTCTTGTTGAAAATAGACAATGTTCACGTAGTGCGACTATTTCTTCATGTACTCCTGCTTTTGAAAGATCTGCTCCTTCTTTGGATAAAACTGTTTTAATAGTCATTCCTATTACTTTTAAGTCTTCCATGAATGAATATCTTTCTACATACTCTATATCATACTCTATTTTTTCAAAAATTGATAGATTATTTCTTCCAGTTGCCTGTGCAAGCCCTGTAATTCCTGGACGAACTTTTAATCTTTTCTTTTGATAATTGGTAAAATTTTGTGCGTATTCTACAATCCATGGACGTGGCCCTATTAAGCTCATATCGCCTTTTATAATATTTATTAGTTGTGGTAATTCATCTAAAGAAGTTTTACGAATGAAGTTTCCTACCTTTGTTACTTTGTTTTCTTCTTTAAAGTTTAAAACATCATTATCTACTGTCATACTTCTAAACTTGTATAATGTAAACTCATCTCCATCTTTTCCTGTTCTTGTTTGCTTAAACAATACAGGTCCTCTACTTTCTAATTTTATTGCTAGTGCAACAAGTAACATTGGAATACTACATAAAATAAGCAATATTAAACTAATGGCCATATCCATTGTTCTTTTAAAGTACTTGTACATATATAAACCCCCTAAATATATACTTTAAATAGAAATTATTTCGTTTTTGATTACTTTTTCAAAATTTCTATTTAACAAGTCTTCAACCGTCTTTTTATCCTTTATTAATTTTTCTAATTTTTTATTTATTTTTTTTAAATGGTATTCATCTGTTTCTTTATGGATATCACTTGCTAAAAACTGAATTTTATTATTTTTTAACAAGATTTTTAATGTTTTTTTTGCTTTCTGTCCATATTTTCCTAATAGGCTTTGATAATTACCTTGAAGTAAGGCTCCCATTTCTAAATACTCTTCTAGTTTTGTTGGATCATCCTGTATATAGTGATAACGTTCTGGATGAGCGATAATAGGAATATAGCCATTTCTTACTAAGTCAAATATGGACTCTTTTACATTTTGTAATTCATTCATCAAAGGAAGTTCTATTAAGATATATCTAGAATTATTTAGAGTTGCTATTTCTCCTTCTTTGATTAAATTTAGAATTTCATCGTCAATATAGACTTCATTTCCTAAATATAGATTTATTTTTATTTTATTTTTGATGACTTCTTCTTTTAATGTTCGTAGTCTATTTTCTTTTCCTTGATTATTTTCTGCGTAATTACTATTTTTGATATAGTGTGGTGTCAACATGATGTCAGTGATTCCCTCTTTTTCGGCTTTTTTTAAAACTTCTAAGCTTTCTTTTAGTTCTTTACTACCATCATCTATTCCCATTAAGATGTGAGAATGTAAATCTTTCATTATTATTCACCATAGTATCCATAATAACTATTATGTTTACGTTTTGCTTTATTGGTAATAACTCCTGTAATGGTACTATTTACTTTTTCAAAGCTTTTCTTTACTTCAGCAAGGGATTCTACTTTTGTTTTTCCTTTTGATATAACAATGATATTGGCATCACTATATTTTGTCATTACTAGTGCATCGCTAAGTCCAAGTACTGGTGGACAATCTAGTATGATTACATCATATCTCATTTTTAAGTCTTCTAATAAGTCTTTATTTTTAGATGATGCTAAAAGTTCAATTGGGTTTGGTGGTGTAGGTCCATTTGGAATTAAATCTACATTTGCCACTCCTGTGTTACAAATATAATTTTCTAAAGTTGTTATGTTTCTTCTATAGTTTAAAATTAAGTTTGTATATCCTGTTGTTGGGTATTTTTTTATTCCAAATATTTCTGCTTGACGTCCTTTTCTAAGATCACAGTCAACAATTAAAACCCTTTTATTTTCTTGGGCATAGGCCCCTGCTAAGTTAGAAGAAATTAAACTTTTTCCATCTCCTGGTTCAGGGGATGATACAAGAATAATTCTAATTTCTTTATCTACACTCGCAAACTGTAAGTTGGTTCTTACTGATTTTATTGCTTCACTAAAAGATGATTTTGGATTTTTTGTAATTAATAGATCTACTTTTTTTACTTCTTTATTATATATTGGTGCTTGTCTTTTCTGTGGTGTTTGTTGTACTTTTGGTACTGTTGCTTGTACTTGTTGATAAATTAATGGTTGTACTACTTTTGGCTCTTCTTTTTGCACAGTTGGTGTTACTGGTTGTACTGGTACTACTGATTGTGTTTGAATTTGATTATTTTGGTTACTTATTTGTTGATATGTTAGCTTTTGGTTTATTTCTTGCTCTAATTGTTGTTTTTCCATTTCAACAACTCCCTTTTCTTCTTTTTCTTCTCCAATTACTTCAATAATTTCAATTTCTTCCTGTTTTTTTACCACAGGTTCTACTGGCTTTACAGTTGGTGTTAGTGGTACTACTTGTTTTTGGATAGTATTATTTATTGGTTGTTGTTCTTTTAGTACTGGTACTATTTCTTTTTTCTTATTTTTATATTTATTTTTATTATTTTTTCGACCCATGTTTATCACCTACCTTAGGAACGACCCCTAAAACAGTTAAATCTAATTTTTCTTCTACTGTTTTCACGTCTTTTATTGAGGTATCAAAATAGAATATTACAAAAATAATTCCCATTCCAATTATGATTCCTGCTATACTATAAATTACATTTTGTTTTATAATGTTAATATTATATGGACTGGTTGCTAGTGTTGCTTCGTCTACTACTGATATATTTTGAATTCTATAAATACTTCTAATTTCTTTTGAAAATACTTTTGCTATTTCATTAGCGATGTCTTTTGCTTCTTCATTTGACTCACGACTTACATCTACTTTAATAATTTGTGTATCTGTAACGGAATATACACTAATAGAACGTGATAAGTTTTCAACACTCTCATCCAATTCTAGATTTTCTGCTACTTGCGATAATACATTTCTACTTTTGATAATTTCACTATAAGTGGTGACTAAGTTGTTGTTTAGTGTAATATCACTTTGCGTAATACTTGCACTACTTCTTTCTTCATTTACTAATACTAATGATGTGGTACTTTTATAAAGTGGTGTTTGGAAACAGAATAGATAAATGTTTCCTATTAGGATACAAATAATCATTGTTCCTATTGCAATATAACTTTTCGACATAAAATAATGCCATAACTCCTTTAAATTGATTTCTTCCATCAATTTCATCCCCCTTTTTGTTTTTACATATTATATCACATTTTTTCAAAATGTCAAGAAATTTTGTTCGAATTTGGTTGCAAGCTTAATCTGACATATGATACAATTTAGAAGATGAGAGGTGTAGATATGAAAAAGTATATTAAGGTTCAATTTAGAGAAAGTTTTATCAATGTACAATTTTTTGTTATTTTGATTGCAACTATTTTGTGTATCATACTTGATTTGATATTTGATTATCGATTTTTATTTAATTTAACTTTGCTTGGATTATTTTTCATAGTATTATATATTATTGGATTTTTTAGAAGTATTAGAATGCGAAGTTATGTTGATAAGGTTAGAAGTGGTACGTTAAAATATGAGCCATATACTATTGATAAGCAAAGATTTATAGAGGAATGTAGAGAGGGTTTGCTATATTCATTAGTAAGAATTAACAACGTAATATACGAAGTGGAAGCTTTAGATGATCGCACTAATGATCCAGCTCAATTTATATGTTATATAAATGACAACGAAATCATAGGCGTTGACAATTTTCTTAACTATAAATTTGATGGTGTGCATTCATTTAATGATTTAGACACAATAGAGTTTTTAGAGTATAATCATCTTGATCCCAAAAAATATTTTGTAGATGGGATTCTTTAAAGTTTTGGTAAAAATAATAAAACATATGAAAAAAGTGATTTTTTTACAAAGTCACTTTTTTTCTTTCTCGTTTTATTTTAATTTTTCTAAAAAATCATCTTCTGTCCAAATGGTTATTCCTAAT
>CAZWXX010000009.1:14028-19880 GCA_964637865.1 uncultured Muribaculaceae bacterium
GTTTTATTTTAATTTTTCTAAAAAATCATCTTCTGTCCAAATGGTTATTCCTAATTCTTTTGCCTTTTCATATTTACTTCCTGGAGCTTCTCCTACAATTACTACAGATGTTTTACTTGAGACAGAACCTATGGTTTTTCCTCCTAATTGCTCAATTTTTTCTTTGGCTTCTTCTCTTGAGAATTTTGTTAGTGTTCCTGTTAAAACAAAGCTTTTTCCAGTAAAATTCTCATCTGTGGTGATTTTTTTACCTAGATATGTCATATTTAAGCCAAATTCTTTTAATTTATTTAATAATTCTCTGTTTGCTTCTTCATTAAAGAACGAAACAATGCTTTGGGCAATGATTTTGCCTACATCAGGTATTAATTGAAGATTTTCTAAAGAATCTGTCGCTAATTTGTCTAAAGTGCCATAATGAGAGGCTAATACTTTGGCTGTTTTGCTTCCAACATTGCTAATTCCTAAACCAAAAAGTAGTTTTTCTAATGAGTTTTCTTTACTTTTTTCAATGGAATCTAGTAATTTTTGAATGGATTTTTCTCCATATCCTTCTAATTCTATTAAATCTTTTTTATGATTTTTTAATAAATAGATATCTGGAATTGTTTTTACAAATTTAAAGTTATATAAGTCTTCCATGATTGCTTCTCCAAGACCATCTATATTCATCGCAGGACGCGAAGCAAAATGAATTAGTTTTTCTACATTTCTTGCTGGACAATGGTCGTTTAGACAATAATAGTCTGCTTGATCTTCTTTTTTTACTAATGGACTATTACACATTGGACAGTTTTTTATCATTTCGAACGGGATCTCTTTTCCTGTTCGTCTTTCTTTTTTTACTTCTACTACTTCTGGGATGACATCACCTGCTTTTCTAATTGAAACAATATCGCCAATTTGTAAATCTTTTGTTTTTACATATTCTTCATTATGAAGAGTTGCACGGGAAATCGTAGATCCCATTACAATCACGGGGTCTAATACGGCATTTGGCGTTATTTGTCCTGTTCTTCCTACTGTAAAGATGATATCATTTAACTTTGTTAAGACTTCTTCTGCTGGAAATTTATATGCTGTTGCCCATTTGGGATATTTGGCAGTAAAGCCTAATTTCTGTTGATCTGAAATTTTATTTACTTTGATTACAACACCATCTATATCATAAGTTAAATCTTTTCTAAGCGCACCTTTTTCTTCAATAAACTCTAATACTTCATGTATATTTTTTACTTTTCTATTATTTGGATTGGTTTTAAAGCCTAGTTTTTTCATATAGTTTAGAGCTTCTTCATGGGTATTTAAACCATAATCTAGTGGATTTGGTAAATGATAAATAAAAGCATCTAGTTTTCTACTTGCTGCTACTTTAGAATCTAGCTGTCGCATGGATCCTGCTGCTGCATTACGACAGTTTTGTAATAGTGGTTTGCCTGATTTTTTTCTATCTTCATTTAGTTTTTCTAATGATTTTTTTGGCATATAGATTTCGCCACGAACTTCAATATCTACTTTTTCTGTTAATTTTAGTGGAATGGATTTTATCGTTTTTACATTATGAGTAATATCCTCTCCAATGGTTCCATCCCCTCTTGTAGCACCACGTACTAAAATACCATTTTCATATAATAATGAGACAGAAAGGCCATCAATTTTCAGCTCACAAACATATTCTGGATGAATATTTTCTTTTTCAATTTTATTATTAAAGTCTATTACTTCGCTTTCACTAAAAACATCGCTTAATGACATCATTGGGATTTTATGTTCTACTTTATTAAAACTATCAATTACTTTTCCTCCAGCATGTTGGGTCGGAGAATCTTTTCGTAGCCATTCTGGATGAAGAGATTCTATATCAAATAACTCTCGTAAGTATTTATCATATTCTTGGTCTGTTATGGTAGGGTTATCTAGCGTATGATAGTTATAATCTGCTTCATTTATAATTTCTATTAGTTCATTCATTCGCTCTATTGTTATTTGTCTATTCATGTTATTATCACCTATTTATTATTCTATCAAAATGACTAGTCGAAGTCCAACGATTTTTATTGATAAGTATTATTTTATTTGAATTATTATCAAAAAACATAACAAAAAAAGAGCACTTATTATTTAAAGTGTTCTAATCATTATCGCTATTTCCAAATAATTGTAATAGTCTTATGAATAAGTTAATGAAGTCTAAATATAATTGAAAGGCTCCATAAATTGCACCTTTTTCTTCTCCTATTTGATTATATAAAGTTGGTAGCATTTTCATATCATAGGCAATATATCCTATAAATATTGCCACACCAATAATACAAATTCCAAAGTCCAAACTACTGCTTCCAATAAATAAATTTATGAGTGATGCAAGTATAATGGCAATTAATCCCATTAATAGAAATGAACTTATTTTGTAAAGTGGCAACTTGGTTACCATTCCAAAGAATGCAAATACTCCAAAAACTACTGCTGTTATTCCGAAAACCATCATCAGCGATGTTAGTTCAAAAGCTAAAAATATGGTTGAGAATGTAACTCCTGTTACTAATGAGTATAAAAGATAACAGAAAATTGCTGTATTTTTACTCATTTTTGTAATTCGAAAGCCGAATAACAGTGCTACTGCCAATTCTATCACAATTGCAATGATATATCCTGTTCCACCCATAATATTTATTACAGCATTTGGATAAAGTGACAAAATATATCCACTTCCAAATGTTACTAGTAAACCTATAAATAGCCAAGTGAATACTTTGGAATATATTTTATTTTCCATATTCTCCCTCCTTTTTATTACTATTATATCCTATTTTGTTTTATTCCACAATTTTTTTCTTAGTTTATTCACTTTGTCCACATATTGCTTTGTTTTTCCACAATTTTTTTGGATAAACTTCTTCTTCAATCATTTTTTCAATCGCTTTTACTACTAATTCTTTGTCTTCTTTATAAGTAATTCCATACCATTTTGCTCTTGTTTCTATGACTTTCACCTTTCCTTTTTTCTCTTCAATATATTCGTTTAAGACAATAGGAATTAAAAATTCACAGTCTTTTAAATTATCCTTATTTTTTTCTAAAAATTTTTCTTGTTTTTCTTCTAATATTTTGAAAATAGTAGGATCAAATAATAGCATATTCATAGATGCAATAGTGTTTTTTTCTGTTTGAAAGCTCGGAGAGCCATCTAGGGGTATTGCTTCTATTTTCTCTTCTTTTAGGATCACTTTACTTTCTATTAAACTAATTAATTCATTTTGGCTATTGATATCACAAACTCCACGTTTTGCACTTCCATTTGGGGTTAAGGTATTGCCAAGACGATAGGCTATTAATCCATACTTTTCTTCTTCCATGTTTTCCAAGTAATTACTTGCTTTTTCATAAGCATCTCTTCCATAAAAGTCATCTGCATTAATAATAGCGAATGGTTCTTTTATTTTATCTTTGGCGCATAGAATCGCATGGGCTGTTCCCAATGGTTTTTCACGTGTTTTTAGTAATTCTTGATATTTGGGAGCCAGTATTTTGTTTGTCTGAAATACATACTCTACTTTTATATGAGGCTCTACTCTTTTACCTATAGTTTCTTTAAAAATTTCATAATTTTCTTCTTTTATAATAAATACTATTTTATTAAATCCTGTTAGTATGGCATCATATACTGAGTAATCAATAATAAATTCGTTGTTTTTTCCTACTGGTTCTATTTGTTTTAAGCCACCAAATCTACTTCCCATTCCAGCGGCCATAATTACTAATGTTTTATCTTTATTCATATATCTCCTTTTTTAAACCTTTGATATTTTTTTATGGTTTTTCATTAATTTCTTAATTCCTATTGGATGTTTAAAGGCAACACTTATTAAGGTATTTGTTACTTCTACTACACGTCCTGTTCCAAAACTTTCGTGATAGACATAATCTCCCACTTGGTAATCTACTTCGTCTTCCCTAAACATATCTTCAAGTACAATGGTTTCTTCTTGAGCATGCTTTTGTTCATGGAAATTACTTTCTATCAAACTTCCATCAATTTCTCCTATAAATCTACTTGGAGGATTAATTTGATCATGTCCAAATAATACTCTTCTTCTTGCATTTATTATATAGAGATCTTTTTTAGCTCTTGTGATTGCTACATAACAAAGTCTACGCTCCTCTTCTAATTCGCCTGCTTCCATTAGGGCATTCATATGTGGAAATAGTCCTTCTTCCATTCCTATAATAAACACATAATCATATTCTAGTCCTTTTACGGAGTGGACTGTCATTAAGTTTACTTTTCCATTTGTACTATCATATTCATCTTTATCACTTACTAGACTTACTTCAAATAAAAAGTCTTCTAAAGAGATTTCTCCTTCTCTTGCTTCAAATGACCTGGTTATTGATTTAAATTCTTCTAGGTTTTCTAAGCGAATATCTGCTTCTAATGATTTTTCACTTTCTAATTCTTGTTTTAGGCCACTACTATCTAGTACTTTATCAATTAATTCTGTTAGAGAAATTTCTTCTTTTATTTCTATCAGTTTTTCAATGATTTCTTTAAAGTTTGCTTCTTTTCCCCCTTCAATTGCTTCAAATAGACTTAAATTATTTTCATCTGCCTTCCTAGTTAGATTTTCAATTGACTTTAGACCAATTCCTCTTTTCGGGGTATTAATTACTCTAAGAAAGCTTATGTTATCTTTGGGGTTATGAATTAATTTTAAGTATGCTAATAAGTCTTTGATTTCTTTTCGTTGATAGAAACTAAATCCACCTACAATGTGATAGGGAATGTTTTCTTTTAGTAATTCTTCTTCCATTGTTCTAGACTGTGCATTTGTTCTATAAAGTACGGCCATTTCTTCTAGAGAAATTCCTTTTTCTTTTAATTTATTTATGGTATGTGCAACATAGTGAGCTTCATCTTTCCCATCATAAGCTCTATAATACTTAATTTTTTCTCCATCTTCATTTTCTGTCCAGAGATTTTTCTCTTTTCTTTGTTTATTGTTTTTAATGACACAGTTTGCAGCATCTAGTATTCTTTTAGTAGAACGATAGTTTTGTTCTAGCATGATTACTTTGGCATTTTGGTAGTCTTTTTCAAAATTTAGTATTTTTTGATAATTGGCACCTCGCCAAGAAAAAATTGCCTGGGAATCATCTCCTACTACACATATATTTCTGTATTTTGCACTCATCATTTTACTTAGAATATATTGTGGTTCATTGGTATCTTGATATTCATCAATTAAGACATATCGAAAACGCTCTTGATATTTTTCTAAAATAGAGGGATGTTTTTTAAATAATTCAATTGGTAAAAGCAAAAGATCATCAAAATCTAAGGCATTACTATTTTTTAGTTTTTTCTCATATTTTTTATATACTTCTAAGACTACTTTTTCATATTCACTTATTGCATATTTTTCATAACTTCCAGGTGTAATCATTTCATTTTTACAACTACTAATTTTTGATTTTATGGCTTTTGGATTATACACTTTAGAGTCTAGATTCATTTCTTTCATTATTTTTTTCACAATAGTTAGGGAATCATCGCTATCCATAATTGAGAAATTTGCTTCATATCCCAAGTACGTTGCATTTTCTCTTATTAGTTTTAACCCAAAAGAATGGAAGGTTGAAATTTGTATATTCCTTGCTATATCTCCAATTAAATTGGTAATTCTTTCTTTCATTTCCATAGCAGCTTTATTTGTAAATGTAATTGCTAGTATTTGGTAGGGACTGATATTTTTTTCTTCTATTAGATAAGCAATTTTCGTTGTTAATACTTTTGTTTTTCCACTTCCTGCTCCTGCTAGAATTAATAATGGTCCTTCATTGTATAGTACTGC
>CAZWXX010000010.1:0-8544 GCA_964637865.1 uncultured Muribaculaceae bacterium
AGACTAAATTAACCATTACTATTTTTATTGGTGCATTTAAAATTTCATTCAAGTTAACAAAAATTATCTTTAAAAACTATATTTTTTAAGGATAATTTATGATAGAATACTTGTAGGAGTGTGGCATATGAAAAAGATAATTTTAACGGGTCTTAGACCGACTGGTAACTTACATTTAGGACATTTATTTGGAGCGGGAGAAACCTATAGAAAATTACAGGATGATTACGACTTTTTCTTAGAAGTTGCCGATGTGCAAGCTTTAACTGATAATTTTAACAATCCAGAAAAGGTTCGAAAGAATGTGTATGAAATTACGAAGGATTTACTTTCTATTGGACTTGAGCCAGAAAAAGTACATTTCTTTATTCAGTCTCAAATTCCAGAGATTGCAGAACTTACTGTTTTTTATTCTAATTTGGTAACTGTATCCAGACTTGAGAGAAATCCAACGGTAAAGGCAGAAATTTCACAAAAGAAAGAGTTGTTTGGAAGCCATGGCGAAAGTATTACTTATGGTTTTTTGGGATATCCAGTTTCACAAGCGGCTGATATTACTATCTTTGATGGGGAAGTTGTTCCTGTTGGAGATGATCAACTTCCTCTTTTGGAGCAATGTCGTGAAATTGTTCGTAAGTTTAATTCTATTTATGGAGAAGTTTTAAAAGAACCGGAGGCAGTTCTTAGTAAAGATGCTCGTGTTAAGGGATTAGATGGGAATGAGAAAATGGGAAAATCCCTTGGAAATGCTATTTTCTTAGTAGATTCGGAAGATGTTATTAGCAAAAAAATTATGGATGCAGTGACTGACCCTAATAAAATAAAAAAAGATGATCCTGCTAATCCAGATGTTTGTATGGTTTACTATTATCATAACCTAGTCAATAAAGAAAATGTAAATACCGTATGTCAAGAATGCAAAAAAGGAAGTCGTGGTTGTGTCCAATGTAAACGTGAATTAATTAGGGCGATGAACGAGTTTTTAAAACCAATTAAAGAAAGACGTCAGTATTATGATGAACATCCTGAAGTGGTAGATATTATTTTAAAAGAAGGAACTGCTATTGCTAAAAAGAAAGCAGAAGAACAAATGAAGAAAATTAAAGAAGCAATGAAAATTGATTATAAATAAAGAAGGTTGAAAAATCATACTTAAAAATTAGTACGTAAAAAGATTTTATGAAATTAGAATCAAGTTCTAACACTACTCACTTCCAAGTGCTCTGTAGTGTACCTGCAACGGTTTTATTATAAACAAAAACTATGTTACCTGTTACTCCTCTACCTTTGTCTGAAGAGGAATATCAAACTTTCTCTATTCTACTTGGAAATCTTGCTCTACGAGATAAAAATAAAGAGTTATGTGCTTTATACTTTAATCTTCAACGTCGTGCTGATTATGGAAACAATTATCCTAGAGTGGAAGCAATGAAAGAGGTAGAACCTCTCATTTGGGAATTAGGAACTACCTCTACTTTGGAAAGTACATCTAAAATGCGTGGAAAATAATCATAAAAAGGAGTTCTTAAACATTAAAGGGTGTTGAGAGAAATTCTCAACACCTTTTATTTGCCTTTATGTCAGGAAACACTATAAATTATATGTGTGTTATTCTTTTACTAGAAACTATTTCTAAACTGAACAACTTTCTTGATTTCATAAACTATTGAAGTAAAAAATCTATGATATTAACTACTTCAATACCATCAAGTATTTTATTTTTTACTGGATCCATAGTAAGTATTACTTTTTTATAATTATCATTTATTGATAGTAATGATTTTTTTTCACGTTCCTCTACCTTTTCATCTAGAATACTTCTAGAAACTTGATAATAAACTCTTTCATTTGGCTTTATTGCAATAAAATCTATTTCTATGTCATCATATTTCCCTACATATACTTCATATCCCCTACGTAATAGTTCTATATAAATTAAATTTTCATAGCTACTTCCACTATCGTAAGAAGAAAATCCAGAGATTACATTTTTTAGTCCATTATCTACAAAGTAGTATTTTCCTTGAGTTTTTAAAAGTTGTTTTCCCTTTAATTCATACCTTGGTACTCTATAAATAAAATATGCATTTTCTAGCATTTTTAAATAGGAGTCTACTGTTTCATTGGAAATATTAGTGCCATTTTTCTTCATAAAATCGGCAATTCTATTTGGCGTTGTCAAATTACCAATGCAAGATGCCATATATTGAATTAAATTATCTAAAAATACTACGTCTTTAATACTATTGCGATTGATGACATCTTTCTTTAATACCACTTCTTTTATATCATTTAAATAATTGAGAATTAATTGTTCATTATCGTTCATATTAGAAATCATTGGCATTCCACCAAATTTTAAATATTTGTCAAATTGCTCTTTTGTTTCTTCTTTTCTCTTGAATGGATAAGTAGCTATAAATTCTTTGAAAGAAAATGGATATATTTTAATTGTTAGTACTCTACCTGCAAGTAATGTTGTAAGTTCACTTGATAATAAATAAGCGTTGGATCCTGTAATATAGATATCACAATCTATATCTACTAATAAGGAATTTACTGCTTTTTCCCATTTTGTCACATTTTGAACTTCATCGAGTAATATATATTTTTTGCTCTTACCAGGCGTTTGTTGTGATATTTTGGAATATAAATCTTTATAATCTTGAATCTCATACCACTCTGCACTTTCAAAGTTCATATATATAATATCTTTTTCTTTTATTTTCTGTGATAATAAATAATCTTTATATTGTAATAATAATGTACTTTTTCCACTTCTACGAACACCAGTAATCACCTTTATTAAATTTAAATCTTTACTTTCTATCAATTGATTTAAATAATTCTTACGTTCTAGCATAGTTTTCACCTCTGCTATTGTTTTATCAAATTTTTTCACTCTTGTCAAGTTTTACGGTTATAAACGTAAAACTTTTATATTTTTCTTTTTTTTCGATTATATTTTATTTTACCTTTCTTTTAGAAGATAATTTTAGAATTTGAAAAAGATCTAAATATTTATTTGTAAAGTTTGTATTTAAATCTTGTAATAGTTCTTGGTATTTTTCTTCTATTTTTTTGTCATTATAAGAAAAGCATTCTTCATACATATAGTTTATTTTATGATAATTTTTATTTGTATAACTTGCTTTCAAGTCTTTCATTAAATAGTTTTTGATAAATTCTTCTCGTCTTGTTAAAAATTTAGTATTTTTGGTACTCTTTTTTACTTTATAAGAAATACTTATTGTACTTAGTGAGGTTGCTATATCTAATAATTCTTCTTCTTCATCTAAAAGAAGGAAACTTTTATATATATTTTGTCCTTTTTCTGAAAATTCAACTGCTACTACTCTTGATAAATCTGTAAAAAGACAGGCATGTTCAATTAACTCTTCATTCGCTTTGGAAAATACTTCTGTTTTGTCTTCTATTTCTTTTAGAAAGTGTGAATCTACTTCTACTTTTTTATATAAAAGATCCGAAAGGGATTTTTGCGATACCCTAAATAATGGTATTTTTTTTATGTGTTCAATTCCATCTTTTTTATCCCATTCAAAAAATTCATATACCCTACCATCACAGAAATTTAAAATTATATCATATACGTTGATCATCTTTCGTCTCTCCTTTATAAAAAATCACAATTGTTATCATTAGAAAACCAATCACAGTATAGTAGCATTCAAATCTTTTCATAATAAATTCTAAGTATTCGAAATAGGTATACCCAAAAGATAGTAAGTTTAAGTATGTAATGATATAGGTACAGCCAATTGTCATTAGACCAAAACCTACTAAAAAGAAAAATACTCGCATTAGAAATACTCCTTATTTATACTTATGATTTTCCTAATTATAGTATACAGATTATTTTTAATATTATACAAAAAAAGAAGACTAGTCCTCTTCTTTAGAAATTAATTTTCCTACTTCTACTTGATTGATACTATCAAACTTTTTCGTAATTTTGTCTGTTGTGATAGAAACACTTTCGATATCTTTATTTACAGTTTGGATACTTCTTGATAGTTTATCCCAACGTTCTTTATAACGAGAAAATTCTAGACCTAATTTATTCAATTCTTCATGAATGATGGAAGTATATTTATCACGTTCTATATTTTTCACAATCATTTCTACTACTGTTAACGTAGATATTAGAGTAGTTGGTGAAGTTAACCATACTCTTTTTTTATAGGCATAATCAATAATATCTTGATGATAGGCATTAATCTCTGCAAATATTGCTTCTGCTGGTAAGAACATAATGGCTTGGTCTGCCGTTACTCCTTTAATAATATACTTGTTGCTAATGGCATCAATATGTTTTTTTACATCTAATTTAAATAGTTTCTCATATCGTTCTCGCTCTTCTTTTGAGGTATTCTTATCTACCATCCATTGATAATTTTCTAGCGGAAATTTAGAATCAATAGCAATCGTTCCTAATGGAGATGGTGCAAAAACAACACTGTCTGCAATAACGCCAGTTGGAAGGGTGTATTGCATGCGATATAGTCTGTCATTTTTTTCCCCAAATACACTTACTAAAATATGTTTTAAGTTTACTTCTCCAAAAATTCCACGGCTTTTTTTATCTGTTAGTATTCCTTGTAGAGAAACAATATCTGTAGAAAGCGTTTCAATTTTCTTTTGTGCCTCATCTATTTTACTTAATCTTTCAATTACTGAGGTAAAAGTTTTATTTGTTTTTTCAAAATTTTGATCTAAGCGTTCATTTACTTTCTCGTTTATTAAAATTAATCTTTTTTCTACTTGTTCATTTAATTTTTGAAAGTCTTCATTCATATTTCTTGTTAAATCACTTTTAAAGTCAGAAAGATCTTTTGTTATATTTACTTCTAATCTTCCTAATCTTTCTGTAATATTACTTTCGTTGATGTTTTTAAATAATGATATTATTACCAATATTAGAATGAGAACTAATAATCCTATTATGATATAATCCATCTATTTACCTCTCTTACTTTTACTTTCTTGCTTTAAAAATTTTGAATCAAAACTTTCTACTGGTACTGGCTTTATATCTTCTCCTGTATAGATTTCAATGTTTTCAAATTTATGATATTTATCATTTTCTATTCCTAGCATCGCAATTTCTCCTGTTGGCATAATAGTTATTTGATAAACATCTTTTTCACTATCTACAAAAGAAGTGGCAGAAAAAATTGCTTCATATTCATCTAGTTCAGTTAAAGGGATATTTAATTCTTCTTCTCTTATATTATATCTTTTTTTATAATCACTACTTAACTTTGTAATTGGTGAACATTTTTTTTGTTGTTCTGACAAGCGTCCATGTACTTTACCCCAAGCTAGTATATCATAATTGTCATCCGCCATTGCTTCTATTACTTTATTTTGATCAATTTTTATTTCAGATAATGTGGAGTGTACATCATAACAATGCACTACTTTCTCTAGAGTAATAATATCTTGATGATCTAGTTCTTTCTTTTTGCCAAGTATCACAAATGGATATTCTATTGAACTTAAATCAGTATTAGAAAACTCTACTAGTTGTTCATAATCTCTTGCTACCCTTTTGGAAAGAATCACTGGAGTTTTTTTATCTTCTATCATGGATGGGGAAATTGGTAATTTGCTATAGTCACAGAATGGCCCTAGTTCTTTTCTATAATCTTTTCCTATTTGTAAGTTAGATATTTTTTTTAATGTTTCTTTTATATTCATTTTATCATCCTCCTATTCTATATTTGTTTTTTTGCTGATATATTTTGAGGCAAAATAGGCTCCTACTAACATCAGTGTTATTATTGTTATGGTTTTAATATCTGTCATGCTTTCTAGAAAACTTGTCCCAATAAATCCCCAAAAATAAACAATGGATAGTTTTCCAATTAGAATTGCTATTAGAAACTTTTTCTTACTAATATTTGCAAGTCCTGAAGCAATATTTATTAAAAATGCTGGGGTAAAAGGAAGGGCTATTAATACAACTAAGTTTCCTAAGGGCATTTTTCTTATTTTTTTCATACTTTTTTTTATTTTTTGGGCATTTTTTTTGGATATAAAATGATCAAAATATTTTCTTAAAACGGATGAGAATAGCAAGTAAGATAGGTAACATCCAAGACAAGTTGCACTCCAAGAGAGAATAAATCCTCCTACAAACCCAAAGGCATTTATATTTAAGGTAATAAATGCTCCTAGTGGTAGTATGGGAATAATTGATTCTAAAATCACTAAAAAAAAGCCCATTATAGGTCCACCTATTTGTAATAGGTCTGTTGCATGATCTACTAAATAGTTAATTAGTTCTATCAAATTCCTTCACCTATTTATATTATAGTACAAATATATCATTTTTAAAAGGTGAAGGTGAAAAAACTGCAAGAAAAAAGAAAAATACAGTTTTTATTTTAGCGTATTTTCTTATTCTTTATAACTATTATATCCTCCATTTAAGTTTGTTACATCGTAGCCTAATTTTTCTAAGTAGTGCACTACTTTTGCACTTTTTACTCCATAGTCACAAAAGATATAATATTTTGTTTCTTTATTTAAATATTTTTCTGGCATTACCATTAAAAAATTACTTGGAATATTAATTGCACCTTTTATTGTTTCTAGAGCATATATGTAATTATCTCTAATATCGATTAGTTGTGTATTCGGACTATTTAAAACTTGTTCTACTTCTTCTTTGGAAATAGATTTCACTTTCAACACCTCAGTATAATATATGAAGATGTTCTAATTTCAAATAGTTCTTTTTCCTATCTAAATTGGTATGGATTATTTATGGTACCATTTCCACTTACATACATTGCTTTACTACTTAAATGTACTACTGGTCTTATGTAAATCATATTGGTTGCACTATACTTTTCTATATATCCCACATTGTTTACACGATAAACACTATTGGTATCTTCGGTTAGGGCTGTTGCTAACCACCAGTTATATTCTGTTTTTAAATAATTATAGTTTTGACAACTTTTTGAGTATACACTATTACAATTTATATCTGTAGAGGCATTTAGATAATCAGATAACGTTAAGAGTCCCATTTTTTGATTTGGTTCTAATACAGAACATTCTGCAGAATTATCATTTGCGGTATAATCCCCTGCCCTTTTACCAATACATTGATCAAATGAAACTAGTTTTTCACGACTTTTTTTATTTAAAACTCCATATTGATCATCGTTTAATTTATATAATTTTTTTAATTCATCTTTTATACGACTAATACTATAATCATTAATTCCATTTCTCAATTCAGTTGTTGCATTATAACGATCATCCCAAGCACAGGAATCTGTTTTTTCTTTTATTAATACTGCTTCGTTATTACTTGTAAATTTTACAATTCTCCAAAGAGATTTTTCTTCTTTTTCTCCATCTAAGCTGATATAGTTATTTACATTTTCCCCACGATAGACAAATTCATTATTGATATTATACAGTCCATATCCATCTACTACTAGGTTTTTACTTTGTGTTACTTTTTTATAAAGTTCTTCTGTTGCATATGCTTTTCCACATTCTAGATATGGTGTATAAATATAGTCTCCATTATTATAGTCTACTTCTACTTTTCCAAAACAATTTACGCCTTCTTTTAGATAGTCACTTAATGGGTGCATATATTCATTTCTAACTAAAACATCCTCATCAATTGCTTCTACTGTCTCATTACTTTGTGGTAGTCTTCCTTTATGATCACTATAATATTTGATGGCTGCTTCTTTCATTATATTTTCAATTTCAATGTAGGAATATTTTTTATTTGTAAAAATAGAAAAGATAAATAAAATGAATAAAATTACTAGGATAAAACCAACGATTGCACCAAAGACTAGAATCATCTTCTTTCGCATTTCTTCTCTTTGGGGTTTACTTTCTTTTTGGGTTTTATTTTCTTTTGGTTCTTTATTTTCTGTTGTTGTTTGTCCTTTACTATTTAAATTCAAATTCATAGTATAACCTCACTTTTTTATTCCAACTTCTAAAGTTTTAATAGACTTATTTTATCATGAAAAGAAAAAGAAGTAAAGCTAGTTCCACTTAATTCACCGTCTTATTCCTATGAACTAAAATTCCCAATCATTAGGTTGGGAATTTTAGTGACTCAATTAACTATCAAAGAAATCATCAAAGAAGTCATCATCTTCTTCGTCTTCTTCGATTATTAACTTTTTACTCTTTTCTTTTTCAGTATCAGTATCGGCAACTTTATGGAATAATTCACTATCTTTATCTCCAATTACTTCTGTTTTCGCATCTTTTTCTCTTTGTTCTTCTTTTTCTAGTTGTTTTTTCTCTTCCTCTTCTAGTGCGGCAATTTTGGCATCAATTTTACGTACCAAATCGTCTACATCTAGGGATGGAGAAGAAGACATTTTAGGGATGGATGATTTTTTTTCTTCCCTTTCTTCTATGAATGGCATTCTTTTATTTTCCATGTGGTCCATTCTTGCTTCTGGATTTTGATTATTTTGAGGCATAAAATTAGGAGGAAAAAATGGAGGCATCCCTTGAGGCATTCCT
>CAZWXX010000010.1:8644-14613 GCA_964637865.1 uncultured Muribaculaceae bacterium
CCTTGAGGCATTCCTGACATTCCAGGAAGTCC
Source organism: uncultured Muribaculaceae bacterium (assembly GCA_964637865.1). Taxonomy (GTDB): domain Bacteria; phylum Bacillota_I; class Bacilli_A; order RF39; family UBA660; genus MGBC119817. The sequence goes on from CAZWXX010000010.1 coordinate 8,677, forward strand.
AGGCATTGCTCCAGGTGGCATACCATTCTTTTCTGCATTATTCATCATTTCAATTAATTTTTTCTTTTTCTGTTCTTTTACGAATGATTTTATGTCAAATGTATGTACCTCTTCTTTATTACGATGAGGATATTCTGCTTTTGGATATTTTTTACCCCAGTCTAGCTGATAATATGGTGTAAATTTAGTTTTAAATGGTTGTTTACGCATTCTAAGAATAATCATTTCAAATTGTTGCATCCGTTGTAGGTCACTTACAGTAACTAGTGGAGTGGATGCTGTTTTTTCATCTTTTTTCGATTTTACTTCTCCACACATTTTAGAGATTTCTTCTAAGGCTTTTAACTCTGCTGTAATTAGGTAAATGATATTACCACAGTTACCACGGATGGTTTCTGCATCCTCTTTGCCATAAACAGAGTCTAATTGGGCAAAGTTTTGGATAATCATCGTAAAACGAATTTTACGAGAACGCGCTGCTGTAATCATGGTTGTAACATCATTTAATGGGGGCATGTTGGCAAACTCATCTAATAAAAAATTAGTTCTAACTGGCAGTTTTCCTCCACTTTCCTGTGCTACCCCAATTAAAATTTCATAAATTTGTTTTAACAGAATGGTAACTAGTGAATGATATGTTTTCTTTTCATCATGAATAACAATAAAAACGGCTGTTGGTTTTTTTCCGATCGTTGCTAGGTCTACGTCACTATGAGAAAGCATTTCACTTAAATTTTCTCGGGATGCAAATAATTTGATTTTTTGTTTAAATACGGCCATGATAGATGCTTTTGTATCACTTCCTGCCATAATGGTACTTGCTGCATTAATGGATGCAGCACTATTGGGATCTTTTCCGTTAAAGTATTCTTTAATATAGGTAGAACCACCAAATTTTTCTTCTCCAACTGTTGTCGCTAACGATACACTATTGATATTAATTTCATTTTCTTTTGCATCTTCAAATAAGCCTAGTGTTACTCCTGAGAAGTAATCTGCTGATGTTTTTTCCCAAAAAGGGTCGGCATTGGCATTAGAGTCATCATACAAAATATTTAAAGCTAGGTCATCTAATAACTCAATCGCTTTATCTTGATTGCCTGATTTATACATTTTATATGGTAACTCCATTGGATTCCAAGCACTACCATTTTGGGGATCACGGAAATTTAATAAGAGAATTTGATAGCCACGATCTCGAAGCATCATCGAAGTTTTCTCATAAATTTCACCTTTCGGATCGGTAATAATCATAGATTCTTTCGCCTTTGCTAAACTATGTACCATTGGTAAAATTACAGTCTGAGTTTTACCTGATCCTGTTGCACCAATTACTAAGGAATGATACTCTCCATCATCTACCCACATTTCTTGATTATTTAAAAGAAGGGGAATTCCTGCTACTGTTGCATTTTCATCTTGTATACCTACTCTTTGTAATTCTTCTTTCATTTCTTTGTCTTTTGCCCAACGTGAATATCCTTTATCTTTTTTGGTTGTGGTAAAGCCAATTCCTTTTTCTCTATCAAAAAAGTAGGAACTAACACTAATAAATAAGCCAATTAAAGCAAGAAAATAGAAAACCATGGTTGCTTTCAAAAATTTAGGAGTAAAAGCAGGAAATGGGTTTAATCCAGATAAATATCCTTCTGTAGCAAAGGTAGATAAATTTACAACACCAATTGCTACTATATATAATAAGAAGATAGCAAATATGGCAAACATTATGATATCTTCTTTTTCTGCTCTAAATTTTAATTTCATGTGCAACACACTCCCTTTGCTACTTATAGTAACATAATTTTCTTTATTTCACAATTATTTAAATTTATTATTCCGTTTTGCTTTCCTATATATTTTAATCATTGCGATGCTAAATAGTGCAAAAACTACTCCTAAAATAATAAAGTATTGTGTTCTTTCTTCTTGTGCTTTTATTTTTCTTTGTTCTTCTAGATTTTTATTTATTTTTATATAAATTGGCTTATGATTATAATTTTTATCTGTAATTGTCCAAATATATTTATTTCCTTTTTTAGAATCTGCATTATGTTCTTCTACTTTTAGATCTGTAATAATACTAATATTAATTTGATCTACTTGTTTTTCCCCATCTTTATAAATACATGTTACTTGATCGCTTGTAGAAAGAGTTATATAGTCTCCTGCTTCTACTACTGATTTATTATAATAGCATCTACTAATGGCATTCGAATTTTGTAATTTTTTAGGATCTTGATACTTATATTTATAATTCATCTTTAATTTATCTTCTTCTTCCGTCATTTTGTAATAATAGGTGGTGTTATTATTCATTTCAAAGTAGGCAGGTTGTTCTATTTTTTTTAAGGTGTTAAAATAGGTTTTATTTTCTTCATCATCTTTCAGATATACATCTATACTCTCTGTGATACTATCTTCTTTGACATACAAATTATAGTTTACACTACAGCCTGTAAGAAAGATAGAGAAACTTAAATATACTAGTAATTTTATTTTTTTATTCATTCTTATCACCTAGCCTTTTGGTTCTAATGCATAAACATAACCTACGAAGTTATAGGCACCACTGTAGTGTTTTCCATAGGAGTTATAAAATGTACTTAATGACATTGTAGTTGAGTTAAAGTTTACGCATCCCCAACTATTTGGACAACTATTGGTATTCGTAGCCCAACCTTCTGTAATCGTTATTGTTTTCTTTTTTTTGTCTACATTTTCAATGAATGCAACGTGCCCATACCAATTTGCTTTGGACCATACAATGATGGAACCTGCTTTTACGTCTTTGATATTCATACTACCATTAAACTTTCCACTTACTACTGCTTGAGAGTACCAGTCGCCTGCATTGGCATATACGTTTAGTAATTGGTTTTTAATTTTATTATATTGTTCTTTGGTAATTACTTTTTTATCTGCTAAGTCCATGGCTGCTTCTATGGCTCTTGCTTGGGCATACCATACACATTGTCCACGATTATCATTTTTTAGATTAAAGGCTTTATCTTTGGCTGTTGGTGCTACTGTTCTTATATTCCAACCACCACTTGTACTACTTGTACCGCCTAGACACTCATCGCCTGAAGTATTGGTATTTACAGTTACATCCCATTTTTCTAAGTTATAGGTATCCATTACTGATGTTATTGTTGAGACATAATTACTAGCAGTAGCGTATCCTCCTCTTTTTATTGCTGCTATTTGTTCACGAGCATTTTTCGCACTAAAGACTCCTGCTTCTCTATATCTAGAATTATCTTTTAAGAATTTGGAGTGATCATAGAAAGATTCATCCACACTATTATAGACTCTGAATCCATCTATAATACTAGTAACAGAACCAGGACTATACTCCTCAGTCGTTCCCATATTTATACATTTGCCTTTCCAAGATGGATCACATTTGATACCAAACATATTATTATATAGTAAGGAAAGACCTGACTTTCCCCAATTACTTTCTATAATAGATTGGGCTAATGTGACTGAAGCAAAGATTCCTGTTCTACTATAGTCTCTTTGAGCTACTGGTCCAAGTAGGTTTATGTATTCTTCTGGACTCATTTTAGCAAGTTGGGCAGCTTTTATGACTCCATCAATACAAATGCCACTAAAATTATCTAATAACTCTTTTTTATCCGTAAGTTCTTCATAAGCATCATTGTAGTCAAATATTTCTTTTGCTATTTCTTTGTAACTACTTTCATCTCTATTTTTAATATATTTAGGAAGAATCGTAGATATTAAATTCTTTTCAAAGGTATCTTGGTCATATTCTTTATTTTCATCATCTTTAAACATAGCATTTATGATGTCTTCGATATCACTTTTTTTAAAATCATCAAAGTCTAATTTTTCATTATAGTTTTGAATAATTACGACAGTTGCCACAATTAGTTGGGCATCAATTGTAGTATCATTCTTTTTTTCATATTCTTCTGTTACTTTTTTTACTCGCTCATAAAACTCTTTTTCTTCTTTGGTCTCCGCTTGGTATTCTTCTTCATCATCTATTTCTTCTCCTGTTTCAGAATTAATTCCTAATAAAGGATTAAACTGTCCCACAGAATTTATGGCAATGGCTGTTATAATGATTACAAAGAGGATGACTCCTAAAGCTGGTAAAACAAATGGCAATGCCTTTTTTATGATGGTGCTTACTTCTAATTCGCCACTTACATCTAATTTTTTATTTTTACTTGTATTTTCTTTATCTTTAGAATTATTTTCTAGAATGCTTGGAGATTTTTCTGGCCCCTCTTTTTCAGTTTTATCTTTTTTGGGTAAACCTATATTAAATGAAGGATAATTTATTTGTTCATTTAGAAACTCATCTTCCTCTTCTATTAAGTTTCCTTTTGGTCTTACAATATTTGTTGCATTATTTAGGATAGGATGATTATTTTTATTTATTTGAGCTTGATTTAAAATTGTACTACCTAGGTTTGAACCTATAGGATTTTTGAAAGTTTCAGAGGACCTTTTTTCTTTCCGTTCATTCTTTTTTTCTTTTGGTTCTTTGAATGATGAATGGTCTTTGTTTTTTTCTTTATCTCTAATTTTATTTTCTTTTTCTTGTTCTTTGTTCTTTTTTGCTGTAGCAGAAGAAGAATCTGTGTTTTCAACAGATTCTTGATTTTTTTCTGGCAAGTCTTTTTGTTTTTTATCTTCCATCATTCACATCACCTACTTCTTTTTAAAGGTAAATTAGAATCCTCCTCCACTACCGAATGAGTCTAGTTCTTCTTGTGTTACGGTTACATTGATACGCATTCGTCTATTTCCACAAACGAATAATGCTTCTCCTTGTGAATATCTTTTAATACTTTCTTTTTCATTATCATTTAAATCTACTAATAACGATAAGTCTTCTACTGCTTGCTTTCTTAATCCCATAATTAGATAGTAAGAAGCATTATCAAATATGGCTTTTCCTTGCGTAATTACTGCTGGATCTGAAAAATCACTTGGTTGTTGGGTAATAATAATGGTTCCTGTATTGTACTTACGCGCACGTCTTTGTACTTGTGCTAGAAAGTCTGCTCCTAAAATATTATTTTGTCCAAGTAGGACATGGGCTTCATCTACCATTAATACAGTATCTACGCTAAAGTCTAGACATAGTCCCCATGCGAACTTTAAAACGTTAAAGAATAAGGCATTTCTAACATTAGAATCACTGTTCATTAACTCTTTAATATTAAATATCATAAAGTCACTGTCTTTTCTGATTGTAGTATGTCCATCAAAGTAGAACTTCAATTCTTTGATTATTGGACGTACTTTTAGTTCTAGTCGTTCCATGATATCTCGTTCTTGGGTTTGTTCTGTCATTGACATTAAACGACCTCTAATTGTTGCATAAACATCACTAAAGGTTGGATAATCATTGGATGTAAATTTAGAAAAGTCTGTATTAAAATCTATTCCAAATCGTTTATAAGTGTCTTGGACTATTTCACTAAACATTGTTAACACGTCTTCTGTAATCGATGGATCATAATATTTCATGAAGGCTTTTAAGGTTTGAAGTGTCCTTGTTAGTACGGTATAGCCAAGTCCTTGTTTGATTTCTTCTTCATCGGCATCAATAATTACTTCTAGTGGATTAATCATTCCATATTCTCCACCTTTCCCAATATCGATGGTATCGCCTCCATAGGTGCTTGTAATTTCTGCAAGTTCATTTTCTGGGTCAATCGCCACGATTTGGGCACCATTTCTGATATGACTACGTAACATTAGTTTTGCCGCGGTTGATTTACCAGATCCACTGGTTCCAAGGATGATCATGTTGGCATTATTTCTATTGTTTTCTTTTCTAATTTTATATAGAAATTGATTAAATAAGATAACACCACCAGAGAAATCTACTCCAAGTAAAGTAGAAAGTCCAGGGTCTTTAATACTATCAAAGATAAATGGGTACATTGC
>CAZWXX010000010.1:14713-19663 GCA_964637865.1 uncultured Muribaculaceae bacterium
CATTGAAGTAAAGTATTCTAACGACTCTGCATCTTGACGAATTTTTTCTCTGGCTGTTTGATCTCGCTCTTGATTATATTTTTCACGCAAATCAGCGACTTGTCTATTTAACATTTTAGACATCGTTGAAAATGGTACTGGAATATGTTTAATTACTACTTTGATTCCAGGCATGTTGGTTAATGTAGACAAATAGCCTGGTGCAATATATTTTGGGTAAGAGATTACAGTTAGAATGGTTGCATATTTATCACTTATGAAAAACTCACTGGGTGAAAATGATAATCCTTTTGGGGCAAGCTGGGATTTTAAGCTGATACTCATACTGGCATCACCGTCCCAAAGTCTGTTGTTGCACCACCGTTTAAGAAGTTATCTAGAATAATTCTTAGGTCATCATTATTCGTTTGCGCTGCATTTAAGCCACATCCTGCTAGACCATTTATTAGAAGACGAACATGTTTTTGTAACATATCTTCTGTTTTTTCTTTGAACATGATGTAATATTCTGTATCTACTATATTGTTGTTGATAAATGTATTTCCTTTTTGGATATCTTGCATAATTAGTTTTCGAATGGCAGGAGATGATGTATCGTTATACAAAAGTTGTAGTTGTGACATGTATACTGAGATATCTACAGGGCGGTCTGCTACTACTAACCAAAATTCAAAGTCAATCATATTATAAAAGTTTTTTAGTGCTATTAACACGTTTTCTTGAGCATCAGGATCTAAGATAAAGATATTTCGTGGGGTAATTTTTACTCCTGTTACTCTTAAGTTATTGTAAGTAATAATCATTCCATTTTGAATTGATTTTACTGGTAGCCAGTCTTCACTGTACTGGCTTTGGATTTTCTTTTTCGCCATCTTCTACACACCAACCTTTCCATATATATTTTTGCCTGCTTGTTATAAATTCTATTAATTCTGTTAGTACTGTTAACATATTGTGATAATAAGGTATTGGCATTACCAATAGTCCTGTGATTAGGGCTGGTGATAATATCAATATAGTAACAGGTGTTGAGGTTAAGGGCATTACTGCTAGAAAGATTACAGTAATGATTACTCCTGTTCCAAATAGAATTAAATCAAAAGGTCTAAATATTCCAAAAATTAAATTTCCTTTTTTGGTATTTGCTGGAATTAAATAATTCACTTATATCACCCCTTTTTTATTTTGTATGTGTACGATCATCCCAAGAATTATTAGAAGAGCCTCGTTGAAAGTCCATCTCGCTTTTTTTATGTCCTTGGTCTCCATAATACCTAGACCATCTTCCTTTTCCGGCAGCTGGATGACGACCTCTCGCAAAATACCTGTTGATACCACCAGCATACTTGTCTTCCAAAGAAAGATCATTTCCATATTTTTTAAGTAATGTATCAGCATCTTTGTAGTACGCTTCTTGTTTCTTGTACTCTGTTTGAGAAGCATTGACCATATAGTCCATCATGGCAGCATCGTCTATGATATTACCATTTTTATCTTTTCCATTCATCCAGTCTTTTACGAATTGATCTTCTTTATGAAGATCTACAAACTGTTTCAATAATTGTCCTTCATTTGATGAAGTATCAATTGTAGTTAATTGTCCTGCAGCATTTCTGTTAGCAAATCTATTGAAATTACCACCTAATCCAACTTCAAATTTACTACGCATAGACGAAATATTTTGAGCACGATCACTAGCTTGAAACATAAGTGTTTTCGCCTTATCTGCTTCTTCTGCACTAATTCCCATAGAACGAAGTCTGGCGGCACCAATTGCACGTTTAGATTGATTCATTAAATGTCGTTGGGCATTGTTTAAAAGACCTCCGACAGCCTTTTCGTCTCCCGTTCGAAGTTTGGTAGCTAGGTCACGTCCTGTTGACCAACCACCTGGAGCGGCTTTTCCTTGGGCTGCTGCTTCTCCTGCTGTATTTGCTGCTGCCATAGCACCTGCTGCAGCACCAGATAGTCCTCCACCACCAACTAGTCCTCCTAGAAATCCTAGGGCTCCTGATGTTCCTATTCCACCTAGTCCTGCGGATTTAATTCCAAGGGTTGTGGTAATAAATCTTGGTGCTTGTTTTGCAAAATATAATAAGCCTAGGAAGATGAAGATTACTGAAATTGTTCCAATTGGACCTTCATGATTTGCTATTACAATTCCATTTGTCATAATATCTTGGATGATAAAGATCACAAAGTAAACAATAGCAAGTCTTAAGAATAGGTCTAAGTATGTTGTCATTACTGCTTTTGTCCAAGAAGCAAAGGCTCCATCTTTCGATGATTTTGGATCAATATAACTAATAATTGGTATAGGAGAGATTAATCTTAAGACAGCAAGTTTAATTGCTCTTATAGCAATATCTAGTGTAAATCCAATGATAATGATTACAAATAAGGCTCCCACAATCGCTCCAATAATAGCAGAATAGGTAAACACAAAGCGCTCTCCATCGTCACTTTTACAGTGAATGGTAATCATATCCAGAATGTCACTTGGTGTTGCATCATTTGATAGATATGCTTTTACTGAATCTTCGTCATTTGGGCACATCCAGTTTTCAGAATCGGTTTCATCTGTTTTTCCTTTTTTCAAATTAATACGAACAAAGCCTTTTAGTACTAAAGTAGCCATCTGATTTCCTGCTTCTTTCATATTATCTCGTTCTGTATCTGCATTATCTGTACTAGATCCTAAAATCAGTTTTGCTAGAGTATTTTGTTCTAGAATTCTATCTTGGAATTCATATAATGTTCCAAAAAGGAGACCATTGGCATTTAAATGTGCTTCATAGCTATCTGGTTTGGCATTCGGAATATTTAGAGGCATTACTGCTACTAACATTACAAGAGAAATTACTACTCTAACTACTATCTGTGTGAATCCTTGTCCACTTTTATCATTTCCTAATTGGTCTGGATTTACGATTACATTTAACAAATTGATGGCTAATTTAAATAAGACAAAGATTCCTAATATAATCTGAATACGACCAAAGAAAGCCTTTAGCGTATCTCCTTGTAAAATCGTTGTTGATGCTACATTAAAGAATATTTGATAAATAATAATTAGAAGCGAATAAACTGCTTTATCTAATACAGAGAAAATTCTTCTTATTTGTATTCCTATCAAGCCGGCTTTATCATTATCTGTTTGTGACATAGGATTCACCTCCTTTTATCTTTTTATTTAATTTTACACGTTGGATCCACAATGGAATCATTTATGAGATTAAACATTAGTCCAATTAAAGTTGGTAATAAGAATAGAAGAACTGCTGCTACTAATCTTTTTCCAAGCTTTTGTTGCGCTTTTTTCATGCTTTCATCGTCTGAAGTCCATATTACTTTTATAAAGTCCATACTACTTAAGACTACTACTAAAATTGGTGCTAAAATTTTTATATAATTTAGTATTGTCTGGATTAAGTATGCTACTGAATCAGGACTTTTTGGATCACCAAATATAGTTCCGCAGTCCTGTTTATTATTATACATTGATAAGTCCATGCTACCTAATTTACTTAATGTTTTGTAATTCTGATCAATTTTTTTGAGCAATGCTACTTTCTTGTCATTATCTATATTACTGCTCTCAATTTTCTCTTTTAATTTTTTTCTAATTTTTTCTATTTTTTTGGAAATTATTTCCATATCTTCTCTAATTTTCTTGTAACTACTTTCCTCTTCACAACCGCTCATATAGTCATTAATCGTTTTCATTTGTTTGGTTAAAAGTTCAAATTGTGCTACCTCATTATTTGCTTTTTGTTCATCCCAGGTATCATTGCTGTTTACTGCTCGTTCAAGGGAACCTATGGTTGTTTTTGCTATGGATACTTTCTTTTTTAATTCTTTTAAGTCTTCTTCACACTTTTTTCCTTTATTTAAATGGTAAACTTTATAGTCTTCATCTGTTCCTTCTAAATAATTCTTTGTTTCTTGGGACCTTTTATCACTAATGTCAGATTGTGCAGCATACCATTTTTGGTTTTTATCATTATAGAATATTTTAGCTGGGCAATTAGTTGCTTTAGATGAATAACTTTCTATATAATTATGAATTGAATCATAAGCACCTTTATATTTAATAGTTCCTGAAGCATTAGTCTTTGCATTTTGCTGTGCTAAGCCATCATATAAAAAGTTATCATTGCTCCACCAAAAACCAGCAATCGTTTTTTTGGTACCATTTATTGTCGTATAACTTTTCCAATACTGTGTACGATAAAAATGTACTTTAATATTTGTTTCTCCTTGTGCTTCATAAGTACAATCCTTATCTATAACAGTTCCTAAATTTTCTGACTTTGTTAATTTAAAATTTCTCCCGCTTTTATTAAAATTTGCTACACATGAGTTTTTATTATTTAATTGATTATAGACATCGTTTCCTAGCCACTTTTTAACATTATTTTTAGCTTTTTGTGTTGGCTTTGTGGAATCGTTAGAGTACTCTATCTTAGCTGCTTCTAGTGTTCCATTGACATATATTAATTTGATATTTTTTGTAGTATTTTTTTTTGAATTTGATGATTCATCTTCTGTTGTATAGAAACATTTAAAAGCAGGAGCACTATTATATGCTTTTGTATCTTGTGGTACAAAAAATAGTAGTGTTGCGACTAAAAAAATTGTAAATATTACTTGTTTTTTTCTCATAATTTCACTCCAATAGCACTATGTAACAATTATATCAAAACAATAAAAAAATAGCAATTATTATTGCTATTCAAATTACAAAAACTCAAATGAAATTTTAAATGCACCAATAAAAATAGTAACGGTTAATTTAGTCCTTCAATCATCAAACTTGTAAAATATAATAAAATTTGTATAATATATACTGCTGTTTTGCCCATAACTGAAAGGAGTTTTTTTAAATGGGAAAACATTTAAATTTAAGTCAAAGAATTATTATAGAAAGTAATCTTAATGAAAATACAA
>CAZWXX010000011.1:0-18531 GCA_964637865.1 uncultured Muribaculaceae bacterium
AAAATTCTAAAATTATTTTAATCGAAAAGTATTAGGAGCAACTCTATAAATAACATTTAAAGAAACAATAATATAGAAAATAGTAACAAAAATAATAAGAAGAGAAAATGGAAAGAATGAAAGATGAATATCTTTACATAAATAACAAATAAAATAAGTCAAAAATGATACAACAGAGAATGAAATACTCTTCATTTTCATATAAACATCATAGGGTTGTAATAAATAATAAATTACTAAATAATGAACGGAAAAAAAGATACTAAGGATAAGAACAGAAAGAAGAATAAAAAGATAAGTACTTGAGAATGCCCCATTGCAAATACTAAAAAGTAAAACAATTCCCCCTCCAATAACTACAGCAGGTCTTAAATTAACTAAAATAACTGTTTTTAATCTTTCTTTAAAAACATTTAAAATAACACTAGCATCTTTATAAAAATGAAAAGTAAGCATACTTCTATCACAATTATAAAACATAGCCTGTGTAATAATAGCCCCTCGATTTACAAAATACATAAGTAAAATAATAAGAGAAAAGTGACTATTAAGAAAATCAAATACTATTTTCTGATAATCCATTCTAACACAAAGAAATATGGAAATTCCAGTAAAGATAAGAAAAGAGAAAATAGCATAAAGATTAGCAGAATGAGAAAGAAGTGCTCTATGTCTTAAGAAAAAAATAGTATTAAAGTACTCATATCCACTTTTATTAGCTAATTTACTTTGATCTATTTTATAATCTTTTTTTCTAATTTCAACAGCAAGTTGTCTACCATATCCTGTATTTTCTTGATTCATAATAGCACGATTTGTATTAATATGTTTATACATACTTTTATAATCTTTAATTTGAAGAATATAAATAGAAAGAAGAAAGGCACCTATTCCTGTACTTAATAAAATATAAAAGTAACTAGTACTTGGTAATACCACATGAAAATAAGGAAATAAAAATGCAAAAACAAGACCAAGTATTAGTATTAGAAAATAAAGGAAAGATTGATAAACAAGAAAATAACCATGTTTTCGATAAAACCAAATATCTATAGCCTCTCCTATAATTTTAATAAAAACATCAATAAGAGAAAGTATGAAAGGATAAATAAAATGAGTATGAAAAATAACATTATAAAATAAAGATAAACTCATAAAATCAAATAAAAATATAGTTGCCATATTATAAAAGAAATAAGCAAATGTATATTTTCTAGCATCCATATTCATAAGAATAACTGCATAATATTTCTTTTTCCCAACAGATAAGATCTTAGCATGAATAAAACTACCAATAACAGCCAAGAATATAAAAATATGAAAAAATATTTCGTTATTAAACTGAGGAAAGAGGAACAAAGAAATTCCATAAATAATTCCCAAGTATGTAATTTTAGATAAAATCATACGAAGAAATGTACAAACAAAAGCAAGAATTTGTACTATTTTTTTAGCTCGTCTACTTTGATATAAATCATATTTTTTAAAAAATGAAATTGTTTTTAATCGATAAAGAAAGGAATTAATGGCACATGTAATATCAATTTGAAATGACGTCTTTAGAATTTCAAACATTTTCATCATCCTTTAGACTTTTAATAATTTTATTTTTATAAGCTTCTTTATTTAAATCTTTCTTTTCAATTAATTCTAACTTTTTATTATGAATAATTACAATTTCATCACACAAATCCATAGCAATTTCTAAAATATGAGTAGAAAAAATAAGAATATGTCCTTGCTTTATTTGTTTTAAAAGCTTTTTCATCTCATCTTGTACTACTATATCAAAAGAAGTAAGTGGTTCATCTAATAATAATACTTTAGGATTACTAATAATATGGATTAGCATTTGCATTTTATTTTTCATTCCATGAGAATATTCTTTCATAATTTTATTTTGATCTTCTGAAGCAATTTGCATCATCTGAAAATACTCAGGAATAGTTTTTGGATATTTAATATTTTTTTTATTTACTTCTAAGAAAAACTTTAAAAATTCTTCTCCTGTTAAAAACTCTGGAACATTAGGTGTAGCAAGTACATATCCAATATCATTAATATCTATCCTCTCTTGATCTAAAAAAATCTCTCCAGAATCAATATCAATATCTTTATTAATGGCATTAAAAAATGTTGTTTTCCCACTTCCATTACGTCCAATTAACCCATAAATTTTTCCCTCTTCAAATGTAAATTGAACATCGTCTAAAACCTTTTTATTTCCATAACTTTTGGATAATCCTTTTATTTTTAATTTCATATACGAATACCTAACCTCTTAAATTTCTTAAATAACAAACTTTTTTCTTAAATACTTCTATAAATATATCTAACTCTTCATAAGTAGTGAGATGAGAAATACTAATCCTAATACTAGATTTAGCCCGTTCGTAATCTTTTGTAATAACATTAATAACTTTAGAATATTGATCACTACTACATGCAGTTTTAGTAGAAACATAAATCTCTTCTTCTTCTAAAGCATGAAGTAAGACTTCAGATTTCACTAAAGGAATACTAATATTAACAATATGTGGAATACAATAAGAATTACTATTAATAAAAACTCCTTCTATTTTAGATAATTCTTCTATTAAATGATCATGTAGTCGCTCTACTTTTTCCCTTTTTTGCAGAAAATGATCATAAGCAAGTCTAAGAGCTTTTGAAAATGCAACAATAAGACCCAAATCAGGAGTTCCACTTCGATAAATAGTAGTAGATTTTCCTCCATGAATCAGTGGTACTAACTCAACTTTATCACGTTTATAAAGAACACCACTGCCCTTAAAACCATAAAATTTCTGACTAGACATACTAGCAAGATCAACATAAGTAAGATCTACTTTTTCTTTTCCAATACTCTGAGTCATATCACTATGAAAAAAAATTTTAGGATACTTAGCAAGCAACGCACCAATTTCACAAATATTTTGACAAATACCTACTTCACTATTTACACTAGCAATACTAACAAGGATAGTATCTTCTCGAATAATCTTTTTTAAATAGGAAAGATCTACTCTTCCATAAGAATCAAGTTTAGCATAACTAACTTCAAACCCTAAAGTTTCTAAATAATTTATAGCCTCCAATACAGAAGAATGTTCCAGTTCTGTAGTAATAATATGTCGCCCTCTATTCTGATACTTCAAACAAATTCCCTTAATAGCCAAATTATTTGCTTCACTCGCTCCACTTGTATAAATAATTTCTTTAGAAGAGACATTTAAAATAGTAGCAATTTGCCTAGTAGAAGCATCCATTAACTTTTTAGCATCCACTCCCAATCGATGTAATGAGTTAGGATTCCCAATATAGTTTTTTACTACTTTATTAAAGCTTTCTAAAACATCTAAATCAACAGGAGTTGTTGCAGAATAATCTAAATAAATCATAACATCACCATTTCTAATTATAAGTATAATAAAATAATAACACAAGTACCAAGAAAATTTCTACTTATCTTTACTAGGTACTTTATCAAACAAAGACCCATAATATATCATATTTTACCGATAATATTTAGTACTTTTCGATAACTGTTCAGTATCATATTGCCTATCATTAGTAAAATTTAACACAGTACTACAAAGAGGATATAAAAAGTTAAATACTTGTAACCACCCTGTATTCTCTTGAAAAGTTACAAGTGCCCCATTAACAACAAGCTTATCTCCTTTTTTTCTTAAAGTATTTCGTACATATTTAGGAAACAAAGTCTTAGAAGGAGAAATAATACCATAAGAATTATGCCAAAGCTCATGAAGTCCTAAAAAAACACACCCATTATGCATATGCCCAGAAATAATATAATCAAACTCCAAAAGTTCTTTAGAAACATCTAAATCATTTAAATAAACTGGAGAATGAATCATAAGAATTTTAATTTTATCAGAAGGAAGTCTATGTAAAATACGATAGTTTTCCCGAATAGTTTCTAAAAGAATTTTTTTATTCTCACTATGAGAATCTACAGATTTATAATAAGAAAAAGGAAGACAAATACCACAAATATAAACATTCTCATCTTGATAAACTTTATTATTTAAAAGATAAACATTCGAAATATGAGAAACTCTCTCAAAAAACTCCTGATTAAAATAATTACAAACTTTAGACTTCTTACCATAAATATCACGATATTTACCCCGTTTATATAAATCATGATTACCAAGTACTATAATCACTTTTCCAATCTGAGAAATCCTAATCAAAAAATCTATGAGTCTTTTTTTCTCCTTATCATCTTCAATCATATTAGAAGAATCAATCAAATCTCCTGCAATTAATATATAACAAGGATCAATTCTTTTTAACGTTTGATAAATAGAAAATAGTTTAGAATCTACTACTTTATAACTAAAATGTAAATCACTAATAACAGCAACAGAAAAATTATTTTTAACAGAAGAATGATATAATTTATAAGTAGTTACATATTGTAATGACTTCACAAATAATCGAATCTCCTTTCTACGATTTACTTTTTTTCTTTTTCTTCCTAATTTTTTTCTCTTCGATTTCTACTAATCGATCCACTTCATCTACTAAACGATCTTTATCTAAGATAGTAACCATAATAAGTACTAGTAAAACAAGAACTAAAACCATTAAAATAACCACAATCCAATTAAAATTCTCCTCTTCTTTTTTAGTAGAATCTAGATAAGTATTCGTCAAATATTCATTAAAGTTTTCCAAAGTAAGTTCTACCTGATTTTCAAAAGATACAAAATTTTTATAATTTTTAATCGTTAACTCTTTTAAATTACGTCCTATAATAGCAGGATATCCATATACCCTAACAGAATCCGGTACTTCTTGCACTCGTCCATAGGAATAATCAATAATTTTTTTATATTTTTTATAATCGTCTTTAGAAATAGCTAATAAATAAACATGCCAAGCTCCTGTTTTTTCTTCCTCATCAATAATGAAATGAATATCTTTTTTATTACCAACACTAGCAAACTTCTCAGACATTTTATCAATATCAACATAAGTATAATCATGGATATTAGTAGCATTTTCCCACTCTACTGGCTTTTTATCATCACGATATAAACTAAAAGCACAATAAAGTAAAATAAAAGCGACTACAAGATAAATTAAGCATAAAGTCATCTTAATTAAAAAACGAAAGGGCTTATTTTTTTTCTTTTTCTTCATCACTCTTGCCTCCAATATTTACCCTATCATAACATTAATGTAAAAAAAAAGAAACCTATATAAATAAATATTCAGGTTTCTGATAATGATTCTCATATTCTTTATCTTCGACATATTCTGGCTTTAAAACAACTTTTTCTTCTTCTAAAGATTTTGCTACATCAATAATTCGCTGATTTTTAGAACCTCTAAAGTAAATGTCATAACTTTTCTCTTCTAGAATAAATTTTCCATCTACTAAAACATCAATTTCTTCTAGTAATTTTTTATGCTTTGGATTTCGAATCATCTCTTCATAAGTAAATCCTGTATAGCACCAAACGTTTAATCCTAAGGTGTGCGCTGCCTGAGCAATTTCTAAGCAAGCATCACTTTGACATACAGGATCTCCTCCTGAAAGTGTAATGCCATCTTGTCCCTTTAAAGATTTTAACTCTTCAATAACATCCTTCACATCAATCAAAGCTCCACCATGAAAGTCATGTGTTCCTGGATTATGACATCCTTTGCAATGATGAGGGCAACCTTGTGTCCAAATGACAGTTCGAATACCTTCACCATCTACAATAGAGTCCCTTTGTAGTTCTGCTGCTAATCTAATTTTCATCTTGTTTCTCTTCTTTTTTGTCTACTAAATCTTTTACACCAGAATGTTTTACACGATCACGTTCCTCTGCTCTTTTTCCATTATTGAAACGAGAAACATCTCCTGCTAAGTATCCTGTTACTCTTCGAATTCTCTCGAACCCTTGTCCTTCTCCTACTATTTTTTCCATAATATTTTCCTCCTCTTATTTCTTTCTATTCTTTTTTATTTTATTATCTACCACAGCCTTCTGGGCATGTGATTTTTTCTAACGGAACTCCTTCGAATTCTTTACGTCCACATCCTGGACACACATCATTAATAACTCCAACATATCCACATACAGGGTCCCTATCTACTGGATGGTTTACAGCACCATAACCAATTCCTGCTTCTTTCATAATACGAATCACTTTTTCAAATGCATCTACATTTGCCGCAGTATCTCCATCAAGCTCAATATAAGAAATATGTCCACCATTGGTAAATTCATGATATGGTGCTTCTTTTTGAATCTTATCTGTGATACTAATACGATAATGCACTGGAACATGGAATGAGTTTGTATAGTATTCTCTATCTGTTACCCCTTTGATTTTTCCATAAATTGCTTTATCAATTCCTGTAAATCTTCCAGAAAGTCCTTCTGCAGGGGTAGCGATACACGCAAAGTTTAAACGATATTCTTGTGCATACTCATCACATTTTTTACGCATAAATTTAATAATTTCTAATCCTAATTTTTGACTTTTCTCATCTTCTCCATGATGCTTACCAGTCAATGCTTTTAGGCACTCTGCAAGACCAATAAATCCAATAGATAAAGAACCATGTTTCCAAACCTTTCTAAGTCTATCTGTTGGTTTTAACTTCTCACCATTTGTCCAAACACCTTGTCCAAGTAAAAATGGAAAGTTATAACAACGTTTATTACATTGTACTTCAAATCTCTCTAGTAATTGGTCACGTACTTTATCCATGATTTCCTCTAACTCTTTATAAAATGCCTTCATATCTGCTTTATCACGTTCTTTTAAAGCAATACCATGTTTAATTCCAAGACGAGGAAGGTTAATAGTTGTCCAAGAAAGGTTTCCTCTTCCTGTAACTACTTCATTATCAGGAGAAGTAACATCTCCAATAACACGAGTACGGCATCCCATATAAGAAATCTCAGTAGCAGGATTTCCTTCCTTATAATAAGGAAGATTAAATGGGGCATCAATAAAAGCAAAGTTAGGGAAAAGTCTCTTAGCTGAAACTTTACATGCTAATCTAAATAAATCATGGTTAGGATCTTCTTCATTGTAGTTGACTCCTTCTTTTACTTTGAATATGGATACTGGGAAAATTGGAGTTTCTCCATGTCCTAGTCCACGATCTGCACTAAGTAAGAAATTCTTAATTACCATTCTTCCTTCAGGAGATGTATCTGTTCCAAAGTTTACTGATGAAAATGGTACTTGTGCTCCAGCTCTAGAATGCATGGTATTTAAATTATGAATAAATGCTTCCATTGCTTGTTGTGTAGCACGATCCGTTTTTTGAAGCGCTTTTTCATACGACTTATGAAAAACTTCTTGAATTCTACTAGATCCTTTTTGATAATCAGTTAAAGTAGCAATATCAAATTCCATACTTTCACATTTATCAATTTCACGAATAATGCGATCCATATTAATTACTGGTAAAAATCCTTCTAAATCTAGAAAATCATAAATCGTTTGTTTTAACTGTCTCTTAAATGTTTTAAGTACGCCTGGTGCTAAATAATAGTCAAGTGCTGGAATTGCTTGTCCACCATGTTGATCATTTTGATTAGCTTGTATCACGATTGCAGCAAGAGAGCTATACGTTGAGATATCTTGTGGTGGTCTTATATAGCCATGTCCCGTATCAAAACCATTTTTGAAAAGACGAGATAAATCAATTTGGCAACAAGTAGTAGTACCCATTGCTAGAAAATCCATATCATGAATATGAATGACTCCCTCATCATGCATCTTTGCATATTCTGGTTTCATTAAATAAGCTTTTGCAAACTCTTTGGATACCGTTGCACCATATTGCAACATAGTCCCCATTGGAGAGTTACCATCAATATTTGCATTTTCTCTTTTAGCATCCTCTTCATTTGCAGATTTTAATCCTAAATTTTCTAATGATTTTAAAAACTTATGTGTCTTTTTATCTTCAAAAAATGAGTTTCTTGATTGATTTCTTCTTTCACGATATTCTTTAAATGACTGATAAACATCTTCATAACCTTGTTTAGAAAGTTCTTCTTCAATATAATCCTGAATCTCTTCAATTTTAAATTTCGTAGTATCTTTCGTCGCTTTCTCAATCTTCTTAAGAACAGCTTGATAAACTTTCTGAACATCACGAGACGTATACTTACGCATTTTCTCATCTTCATCTATATCTACTTCTACACTATCAAACCCCTTTTTAATAGCAAGAGCAATTTTTGTTTCATTAAAATCAACCTTTTTACCATTTCTTTTAATAACAGTTAATTCTTCTAATTTTTCACATACATCTACCATTTTATACCTCTACTTTCTTATCACTTTCTAAATTCATTTTAAGATGTAAAAATAGAAAATGCAATAGCAATTTCGGTCCAATTTTTGCCGTTTTTTTTCTAATCATTGATATATAAAGAAAACGTCCAAAAACTTTTTTTGTTCGATTTACGACAATTTACATTTTTATACAAAAAATTAATTTTTCAAAAAAATGATTTTTGTATTTTTTCCGATTTTTATTTATTTTTTAAACATCATTCTTTGTTTTTCAATGATTTTAACTATATTTCAAAAATAAAAAATGACTTTTATAAAAAATCATTTTCTAAACTTTCGCTATTTTCTTTCATTTTTTCCATATAACATTTACCACACAACGCTTCATATTCCACAGTCTGTCCATCGTCAATTTCAAATTGTTTTCCTTCCGTTTGAAAGCATCCATGAATCATTCTTCCACTAAATCTTGCTTTTCTTCCACATCTACAAATAGTAGGCATCTCCTCTAAGGAATCGGAAAGTTCCAAAAGTCGAATAGCACCTTCAAATCCATTTGTTTTAAAATCTGTTCTAAGTCCAAAAGCAATAACAGGAATATCAAAATTTTTTGTTATATAGAACAACTCATTTACTTGTTTTCGAGTCAAAAACTGAGCTTCATCCACTAAGATACAATGAATTTTAGAAAGATAGTGTTCTACTTTCTTAAGTAGACTATCATTTTCATGAATCAAAAAATCTACTTTTCGCTTTAGACCAATTCGCGATACAACATCATGGCCACCTTTGGTATCAACACTAGGTTTCATCAACAAAACTTTTTGACCACGTTCTTCATAATTATAAGCAGTCTGCAAAAGAATGGCTGTTTTTCCCGCATTCATTGCACCATACCTAAAATGCAGTTTAGCAATAACACATCATCTCCTTTTGATATTTAGAAATTCATATTATGCACTTCATATCTTGGACTTCCATAAAGTCTATAAGCCTTTTTAATTGGTAATTCATGACTACATTCTGCAAGTTTTTCACATTGTTCTTCAAGCCCAATAAGCCCATCATAAAAGTCACTTGCAGCACTTTCTGCAACAATATCAAACCTTTCTGTTTCTGCATAAGAACCTTCTGGCACTATAGTACCAATTTGTGCAATATAATATGGATAGATTTTTGTACCATAATTTCCTTTATAAATCTGTACCATCATTCCCTCATTTAATAATTGAAGAGTGGATGGAAATTGTTCCAAAATAAGAAGTTCATCCTCTGAAAAGTAGGCAGGCTCCATTCCTCTTCCATCACCTAAGTTTTTTAAACCACAGCCGTTTAAGTCAGTTCCATTATTTGCTATACAGACTGTAAAGCCTTGATCAATTATATTTTTCATTTTTACCTCACCTTTCTAATTTTTATCAGTCGATCCAAATCCACCAGTACGCCCTCCTTCTGCATTGTCACCATCCGCTATTAAATATTTTTGAAATACAACTTGTCCAATGACATCTCCTTTTTTAACCTCGATATCATGATCAGAACAATTGAAGTAAGCAAAATAGAAATGTCCATCATTATTAGAATTTCCATAATAATCGGCATCAACAAGTCCAATACTATTTGCCATTAAAAAGCCTTTTTTGGGCCCACTACTTCTATTTAACAGAAAGTAACATTCATCATCCTGACAGTAAGCTTTAAGTCCTGTTGGAATTAAAGTCGGCTTAATTCCTGGATAATATTTTGGAATTACAATATCTTCTGCTGCTTCCACATCATATCCTGCTGAATTCTTTGTTTTTCTAGCAGGTAAATGTATCCCTTTATCTTCATATCCTTTTACAATTTCAAATCCACGTGTTTTCATAAATCGTCTCCTTTTCATTTTATCTTAAATTACTTTTTATATACTTTGTTCCAACTGTAGTAACAATTTCATCATGTATTCGTTTCCATTTAGAATTTTCATATCCTTCTACATAAGAAATAAGTTGCTTCTCTGTAGCGATATTTTGTTCATTAATATCTTCTTTTTTTACTATTAACTGATAACCACACTCATGATATGTTCTTGTATTCACATAATCTCTTCGTAAAATACCTCCATCAAATTGCCAATCAACATATACAGGAAAATAAGCGCCTGTTATAATATCATAGAAATTATTATCAAATTCATTTTTCATTATCATAACCTTATCCATCATTTCCATTTTTCCTCTATTAGGATTTCCTAGTTCGGCATTTACACTATAAAATGGGACTAAATAGTATTTCATTTTAAAATTCTCCTTCTGCTATTTCTTCTAATACTTTTTCATTATCAATATATAATATTTTTTCATTTTCTTTTAAACTTTTTTTCACATCAATAATACATTGATTTCTACTACCTACATAATGTAGTTTTTCCATTGCTTGTCTTAGTATAAATTTTCCATCGAGCAATACATCTAAGTTTTCTAAAATTTCTTTTAAATTAGAATCTTTCTTTTGTTGTTCTAATAACTCTTCCCAAGTGTAGCCGGTATAACACCAAATAGTTTTTTGTGGAAATAGAGTTTTTATTTCCGTTACAAGAGTCGCAATATCAGCTCGATTTCCCATAAATAGAGGATCTCCTCCTGACAAAGTAATACCACTGCACCAGTCTTTCTCTAGTTCCGCAAATATTTCATTCTTTGCATTATGATCAAAGTTAAGTCCATCGTCCGGGTTCCAAGTGATGCTATTTTGACAAGCACGGCAGTGATGAGAACAACCGCTCACCCAAAGTACAACACGCAAGCCTTCTCCATTTAGCATATCTGCTTTTGTAATATTATGATAACGCATCACATAGACTTCCTTTCTGATATCTCTGCCATCTTTGCATTGTTTAGCATCGTGTCTCCATGTACTCTAGAGTAAGAAAGATAACCATTCATCCGATCAATTTTCGTAAGATCTGTACTTCCACACTTTGGACAAACATCCATATCTAATTCTTCATGACCACAATGGTTACAGTATGAAAGTGATAAATTCACACCTTCATAAAATCCCATATCCATAGCACGCTCAATATAAGTAAGCATCGCTTTTCTGTTATAGCTTAAGTTATAGCGAACATACTGAATTCTACCACCCTTACAAAGTTCCCAGAACCTATTTTCCAAATCTTGTTTTTCAATCCCTGTAATATCTTCCCAAACACCACAATGGAAACTATTCGAAACATACTCACGAGAACTAACGCCTTCAATCACACCATATTTCTTTCTAAACTGTTGCACTTGAAGACCACATAAACTTTCCGCTGGTGTCCCATAAATCGCATAAAGAATTTTGTCCTCTTCTTTAAACTCTTGAGTTTTCTTATTGATATAAGTTAAAACTTCCTGTGCAAAAGCACCATCTTCTACAATACTTTTTCTATTATATAAAACCTGAAGTTCATTTAAGGCAGTAATTCCAAAAGAGGCAGTTGATGATTTAAGAACAGGCTCAATTGCGTCTTCTGGACGAAGATTTCCGCCATAGAATCCTCCTTGACAGTATGCTAAAGGATTTGTTGATGCTTTTCTTTTAGCAAGATAACGATAGGTTCTAATATGAATCTTACGAATCATCTCTAAGTAATAATCAAGTACATCATAAAAGTCTTTCTGTTCTTCTCTAGCACGTGCTAAAATCATAGGTAAATGAAGAGAAATTGCCCCGATATTAAATCTTCCAATAAATACAGGTTTATCATTTTTATCCTTTGGTGTCATGCCACCTTTTTCATACCATGGAGACAAGAATGCACGACATCCCATCGGACTTACAACACGTTCATACTTTTTATACATCTCAGGAACATAGCCTTCTCCTGTTAACGATAAATAATCAGGGTACATCGTCTTCTCACTACAAGAGATGGCAGTAAGGAAACTATCTCGAAGCACTCCCCCTTCTCCATGTAGTTTTTTATCATATAAAAATACTAGTTTCGGAAATAATGTTGGACGTTTAAACCCTTCTTTTCCTTGACCAACTTTGTGAACATCTAACATTGTCTTTGTAATCATCACAGCAAAAGGATCCTGATCAATTCCAAAAGTAAAAGTTACAAACGGATAATCTCCACGAGAGGAACTTACGGTATTTAACTTATACTCAATTCCTTGATACCCTTGCTCACAGTCTCTTTTGACCTTTGCAAGCGCATATTCTTCTGCTTCTTCTTTATACTTATCCCCTTTAATTTCTAAATATTCATCTCTATACTTATCATAACTTTTTTTAGCATAAGGCTTTAAAACACTATCCACCTCAGGTACTGTAAATCCCCCATACTGCATTGCAGTAGTATTAATGATAACGTCTCCCATCACACAGAATGCTGCGGATAATGTTTTGGGCTCTGTATACCAAATATTGCTCATCTCAAATCCATCTTTTAAGACGTTTGCCATATCAAACAAACAACAATTCATCGTATCCCGTCTTGCACTCATATCATGAATATAAATATATCCGTCTTTACAAGCTTCAATCTCAGCAGGTGTTAAAAAGAACTTCTTATACAACTCTTTATTTAAACTGTTATAAATAAGACATCTCTGTGTTGTAACTAGTGCACTATCCATATTCGCACAGTCTTTATCTCCAATATACGTAATGACTTGTGTCTTTTTATAGACTTCATCTAGCATATGAATGATATCTTTTTTGTAATCTCTATACTCTCTATAACTTTTGGCCACAAGTGGATTTACTTGCTCAAGTGCCATCTCGCAACAACTATGTACTTGTTCTACAGTAGGATTTGTTGTTTGTGTCATAAGTTGACGTCTTACAATTTCTACCACTTCATCAAGTGCTTCTTCGGTAAGTTCCACCATTACTCTTTCTGCACTTGCATTCACAGCTTTCTTAATACGATCTGGATCAAATTTTTCTAAGTTTCCATTTCGTTTTACTATCATAATTTCTTTCGTCTTTACTGCATTCATTTTTTCTACCTTCCTTACATTTTCATTGTAACGCATCAAGTAATTTTTATATTGTTGCATTTGCAACAAAAATCATTTTTTGTTATAGTGGTAGATAAGGAGGCTACTTTTTATGGTAAAAATAATAGAAAACACCGAGATAAATCGATTCCAAAATTATCTGTCAAACTGTGTCAACACAACTTGTAAAATCTATCAAGAAAAAGAAGCAATTCTAGACTTTTCCATTACGAAAAAACAGATTGGTTTTATTGAATATGGAAATGCGAAAGTCGTTAAAACAGATATGGACGGGAATACTACGATTATTAAGGAACTAAAACAACATGATATTTTTTCTAATCTTTTTTTTGAAAATTTTGAAGATGATATTTACATTATCAGTAGTAAAGAAACAAAAGTTATTTTTATCGACTATTACGACACAATCAAAAACTGCAATCGTGGTTGCAGTTATCATAACAATATGGTTTTTACTTTATTTGAATTATTAATTAGAGACTATAAACAACAAAATGAAAAAATTGAACTATTATCCAAACGAACCGTCAGAGACAAAATTATGTTTTTCTTGAAAGAGAGGATGAATGAAGAAAATATTTTTTGTGTTACAACATCTTATACTGCCATCGCTGAATACATTGCAGTAGATAGAAGCAATTTTATGAGAGAGTTAAAAAAGTTAGAAAATGAGGGACAGATAAAAAAAGAGAATAAAATAATTAGAATTAACTATTAGTTTCTACATTCTTAATATATGTTTTATTTTTATCACATACTTTTTTCTCTTGAAAATTAAATATTTCTGATAATTCTTCTAAATGTTTTTCTCCTTTTTCAATCATACTTTTTAATTTATCTTTATTTACTATAATAAAACCTCCATATATTCACTTACTTTTTTTTCAATTTTCATAATCTTTGCATACTTGGTAAGTTTATTTAAGTTTTTATTTTTACTTTTCGCATACTCTTTTAAAGCTTTAGAAAAAATTTCTGCATCCATTTTATTTTTATTTTTTATAATATCGCATATTGTTCTTTCTATATCATAGACTTTAATTTTCATTCCAAAAGGAGAAGTCATTTCTATTGCACCTAAATCAAGTAACTCTCTTTTTACAAAGTTAAGAACTACATTTTTTTCTTTTTGTAATGCCCCACTATATCCAAAAGGTAAAGTCACATAATATACAAGTGGTGTGCGATCCGATAAATTATGTAAATAAAGTGATGTTGCCATTGAAAATCTAGCATTTTTGCTTTTAGAAGCAATTTTATAGTATTCATCTTCTATATAATCTGGCAACCCATAATATCCTCTCGAAATTCTTACCAAGGTTTTATTCTTAACCATATTTGTTAAAAATACTTTATTAATTCCATTTTTTACAACTTCACTTGTTGTAATATATCCATCATTTTTTTCAACAATTTCTAAAATTTTATCATAAAAGTTCATATCTATCAATTTCCTTTCTAACTAAAATCTTATCATTTTTTCGTTAGAAAGTAAATTCTTTATATAAAGTATGAACATCTAATGATACAATTTTATTTATTTGAATCATCATTCTATTATTTATCTCCTTCCAACTACTTTCATTTATCTTCATTTCCTTTCGTTCACCTTTCGTTCACTCTCACCACTTGAAACATAAATGAAAGAATACTACACTATTTACTTTTTGTAAAACAAAGAAAATTAAAAATTCACAACAAAACAAAAAGAGAAATTCAATAATTCATCTATCAGAATTATGAAATCTCTCTAAAATTTGATATCAAAATACAAATTTACTATCTAGGAAGTAAACTTAGACTTACCTTTCCTTTTTCTACTGAGACATCATCTACGAAGCACTCTACGATATCTCCCACACTAAATAAATCAGATGGATGTTTAATAAATTCTTTGCTAAGTTTTGAAATATGGGCAAGTCCATCATCGTGAAGTCCAATATCGATAAATAGTCCAAAGTCAACTACATTACGAACGGTCCCTTGTAGTTTTTCTCCTACGTGTAAGTCTTCAATATGTAATACATCACTACGCAATAATGGTTTTGGCATAGAGTCTCTAGGGTCTCTCTCAGGGGAAATTAATGCCTCGATAATGTCAGTCAAAGTATATTCATCAATTCCCAACTCACGACTTAACTCTTCTACATTAACGTCTAATGACTCTTTTAATTTTTTTGTTCCAATATCATTTACCGTAAACCCTAGTTTTTCTAAAAGTTTTTTTGTGGCATCATAACTTTCTGGATGGATAGCTGTTCTATCTAATGGATTTTCTCCATCTACAATACGAATGAATCCAATCGCTTGTTCATAAACTTTTGGAGTCATTCCTTTTAATTTTTTAACGTCTTCGCGACTTACAAACTTTCCAAGCTTATCACGGGTTGCCAAAATCTCATCAATCGCTCTTTTAGTAAGACCTGAAACATAAGTAAGTAGTGAACGAGAAGCGGTATTAATATTAACCCCTACGGAGTTTACCGCTTTAGTAACGACAAAGTTTAGAGATTCATCTAGTTTTTTAGGTGTCACATCATGTTGATAAAGTCCAACCCCAATACTTTTAGGATCAATCTTCACAAGTTCTGAAAGACTATCTTGAAGTCTTCTACCAATACTAATGGCACTACGCTTTTCAACCGTTAAGTCAGGAAATTCTTCAATAGCAAGTTTTGATGCAGAGTATACTGATGCCCCTGCTTCACTAACAATGACATACTCAACAGGACGAGTCGCTTCTTTGATCGTCTCGGCAATAAATGCCTCACTCTCACGAGATGCCGTTCCATTTCCAATTGCAATAATATCTACTTTGTACTTATCGATTAGCTCGAGCACTTTCTTTTTAGATTCTTCTATTTTATTATGTGGCTCTGTTGGATAAATGACTGCAATTTCAAGTGGCTTTCCCGTCTTATCTAAAACGGCAAGCTTACATCCAGTACGAAAGGCAGGGTCATATCCTAACACTACTTTTTCTTTCATTGGTGGTGTAAGTAGTAAATGTTCTACATTATTGGAGAAATTATCAATCGATACTTCTTCTGCTTTCTCCTTAAGTTCACTTCTCACTTCCCGCTCCACACTTGGTAAAATAAGGCGTTTTAAGGCATCAGCAATACTAGACTTCACAGTTTCTACTACAAATGATTTCCCATTTTTGATTAACTTCTTTTCTAAGAATGCTTTAATCTCTTCTATATTATAATCAATTGATACGGATATGACTCCCTCTTTTTCAGCACGATTGATCGCCATAATACGATGAGGTTTGATATATTTCACCGCTTCACTATATTCGTAATACATCTCATAAATACTATTATCATCCTCCGCTTTCTTCTTTTTCTTAGTAACCATCACTCCATTTTTATAAATAAAGGAACGAATAAACTTACGATAAAAAGCATTATCACTTATCCATTCACTAATAATATAAGACGCATGCATCACAGCATCATCCACACTTGTCACCTTATCAGTAATATATGGTGTTGCAAGAGACGTAATATCACCAGTCATTGGAAAAGACATAATCTTCTTTGCAAGAGGCTCTAAACCTAACGCTATCGCTTCTGTTGCCTTCGTCTTTTTCTTTTCTTTATATGGTCGATACAAATCTTCTACTTCTACTAATTTTTGACATGCTAAAATATCTTTCTTTAAGTCTTCTGTAAGCATTCCTTTCTCATCAATTAAACGAATGACATCTTCTTTTCTTTTTAATAAATTCACTTGATACTCATAAACATCATTAATTTTACGAATCATCTCTTCATCTAATGCTCCTGTTGCTTCTTTTCTATAACGTGCAATAAAAGGAACCGTATTTCCTTCACTAAGCATTTCTAAAACAACTGTCACTTGTTTTTCTGTAATCGAAAGATCAGTTGCTATTTCTTTTATAATCATCTCATTCATAATAACCCTCCAACTTCATTCTATCAAAGAAAGAAATAAAAAAAAGTATTGACTTTTAAGTAATCAACACTTTAATTTCCATTTTATAAATACCAAGAATCCGCTTCTCTAACAGCTCGTACAAGAGAGACTGCTTCATTTATATCTCTTTCTGAAAGTACAGATTCAATCATTGATATCTGTTCTTCCCATACATCAGGATCAACATTATTCTTAATCTCAGGATCAAAAAGGTGATAAACAGGTAAATGAAGTTCTACCCCTGTTAATGAGCCTGCATATGTTGGATCACCTGTAGTAACTGTTTGAGCATACATTTCGGCAAATTCTCCTCCACCTTCTACTGATCCAATAACTACAACAACATTTTCGGCACCATATTGTTCCACAATATCTTTTATCTTTTTCTGAGTCTCAAGTGGCATTGCACCAGCAGCAAAGGACAATGAACGCCATTCAACAGAATAAACTACATCACTGCTAGCATAGGTACCACTCAAGTCTTCAATGACATGACTCATAGCAGAAACAGGAACTTCCTCCTTTTCACCAATCACAATAAAATGTTTAGGTGTATGAGCAACAGATGGTACTGTTACAGAAGTAGTTAAGTTAGTAACAACATTCTTATTATTACTAGCATCTGCCAAGGTATTAGCACCAATGCTAATAGATATTACTCCCTTACTACCGCTCAAGCCTGAAAGTGTTAAAGTATATTGTTTCCCATTGGGAACACTACTAGCACTACTTAATGTCTTAGTAGCTGGGCTGACTGTAGCACCTCCTACCTTCACTGTAATATTACTTGCTGTAAGTGTAGATGTAACAGAACCAGATGTATCTGTTCCTTTAAAGGTAATCGTAATAGAATATGAATCTCCACTAGAAGGATTAGTACTTACCAAACTCCATACTGGTTTTGTAGTATCTAGTGCTTTGGAATAATACTTTGTATATCCACTTAAACTAACACTGGTTCCTGCTTCTGTTCCACTCGTTGCAGTAGATGATGTAGACCAAAACCTTGTATTATACCCTGCATACCCTAGAATATAAGGTAATGTTACATTGCAACCGGTCGCTTGTGTTGCTCCATTATATACTGCTGCTATCGTACAAGAGTCACTAGTTTTCCCAATAGCTGTTACATTTGTACCCATTTCATAATCAACCTTATGGGTCACTGCATTTTTTGTTGTTTGAGCAAAATACTCTCCATTCCCACTTACATCTTTAGCTGTGTTTTGAGGCCAAGTGTTAGAGTGATCTGAGGCACTAGTACTATAACCAATAATACTTGGTGTATTAGTTGGTG
>CAZWXX010000012.1:0-18355 GCA_964637865.1 uncultured Muribaculaceae bacterium
CTCAGAAGGTATTTTATTCTATTACCATGGATCAATTATATGAGTTGATGCCAGGGAATCCTAAATGGATGGATGGTGCTAGAAGTGGTGCGATTATTCCACTTGCGCTTTTCCGTCTTGCAAATATTAAATGGATTATTCCATCTGATCTTAATTTAATTCATGGTGTGATTCGAGATTTAAAATAAATAATTATTTCAAAAAAGATGCTAAGTGCATCTAGTATATTGGGCAAGAAAGTATGTTTTCTTGTCAATTTGTTTTATTTACAGGATTATAACCATATAAATAGTACTTATTATTTTTATCTTTTTTTAGTTCATATTTGTAAAGTTGAATTTTTTTAATATTTTTTCCTGGATCTATGGTAAATTCTCCATTGCCATTACAAGTATTTTTATATACTACTTTCCCAGTCATAAAGTCATAAAGTTCTAGTTCGGAATCTTTTTCACAGTTTCCCTTATAATATCCTTGATACATATAGAAAATATGAATATCTTTTTCTTTTTTATAATGAGAAAATTTGGAATATAGGCGATATTGTTTATTGTCTTTATTATTTAGTATTATTTTATAATGTTTTGCATTTTCTGTTGTAGTTGCGATATAACTGCCATAATCATCAATATATAGTTTTATATCTTTACTTGTAAAGTTTAATTTTAAATTAAATTTTTCTAACAATTCAGGGGAGGTTAAGTTTTCTTTATCGATACATAAATACTGATTTAAGTTATTACTTGGACCACAATTATATAAATTATATTTATTCTTTATGGCATACGATAAGACGATTTGTTCTTTTTCTTCTTGTGCTAAATTGTTGATGTTAGAAAAATATTTATTAATAATATTAAAGTGAATTGGAAGTGTTTTGATGAAGGCAATTCCTTCTTTTACATTATTGTATTCTTCTTCTGTACTATAACTATATTTTTTTATTTTATCTGATAAGTCATAGTAGAACACTGCTAGTAGTAGTAGAATACCTGATGCTATCATCATACCAATTGAAATCAATATATATTTTTTTTCTTCCATACTTTACTCCTTATTTAAAAATATATTTGTAATAATCATTGTATTGCATATTAATGGATGTTTGATATTTATCATTAACATCTTGGTTAATTTTACTAATGTATTTTTCATCAATGTTTTCTATAAATGGTGTAAATTTTCCTGTTTTGTTGTCATAGGATCCTTTATTAGTAATCCAACTTCTATCTGGAAAAATGACAAGACCTTCTGTATTTTTTGCCATGATATCTTTTCCAATTATTAATCTTGAATCGTAGGGAATATTTAACATATTTAAAATGGTTGGTAGAACATCAATATTCATAGCATATTTTTCTATATTATAGTTTTCTTTGATCGCACTATTATAGATAATTAAAGAACCTCGATCTCTATCAAAGCGATTTGTTCTATCTATTGTTGATCTTAGGTTTACTTGTTCATTGGTTAGATAGTAAGGGGAATGATCTGATGAAATTATGATTACAGTATCATCTAATTTATTTGCTTCTTTTAATTTATTTACTAAAATTTCCATTGATAAATCAAAATCAATATTTGCTGCCATATAATATTTTAAATTAGATGGATAGTTATAGTTAGATAGTTTATTTATATGTTTTTTGGCGACATAGTTTGAATTATCATAACTTCCATGTCCACTTAGTGTTATGTAGTATGTAAAGAATTTATCATTTTTTATAAAATCATTTGTTGTTTGTTCCATCATATCTAAATCACTTCCATGAAAATGATGACATTCTGTATTAATGCCTTCTCCGCAGTATTTCATACCATCGAAGTCTAGGGTGGAAAAATAGTTTTTTCTTCTGTTATAGTTACCAGCATAGTTATGATATACGTAAGTTTTATAGCCATTTTGTTTTAGACTTCGAGGTAGTATATAAGGATTTACATTATATACCATATCAATTAGACTATAATATTCTCCAATTACTGGAAGAATTCCCCATTCTAACATATATTCTCCATCTGCAGTGGATGCTGGATATTTTGGAGCAAAGTAGTTAGAAAACTTGATTCCTTCTGTTTTTAATTTGTATAATGTTGGTGTTAAATCTTTGTCGATTGCTATTTCATCAAATGATTCTGCCATTATGAAAATAACATTTTTATCTTTGAAAATTCCGGTAAAATTATTTTGATCTGTTGGAGTTTGATTATTAAAATATTCATGCATTTCTTTGATTGTAGGGTTGGTTTCTGTTGCTATTAATTTTTCAAAGTCAATTGCTTGTTCATTGTATTTTACATTCATACTACCAGTTAGACTTGTTTTTTTATTGGTTAAAATATCTTCTTTTGTTTCTCGAATTGCAATAAATCCAAATAGTTTTCTTTCTATACTAATTGTCCCAGATGAAATTAGACCAAAACTTTTTACATTTTGTATGGGCATATTTACTTTAAATATTAAATTATAAAGACTGTAGTCTTTCTTATTATCTATAAAAAAAATAGATGCTGTAGTGTAAGATATTCCAAGGACTAATAATAGTACTAAGGAAAGAACTTCTATTTTTGTTTTTTTCATATTTATTTCTTTTTTCTTTATTAATATGAATATAGTTGGTGCTAGTAGAAGTAGTATTCCTAATATATTTTGTATTATAGTTAATAGTACTTTGTCATAACCATCTTTTATAGCTGTTATGAAGAATAAACCGTTGATATTAAAAAAAGATTCATATATTTGATAATAGACTAATTCAGCACAAAATATAATACTAAGTAGAGTAGAAATAGTTTTTATTAGTATTAATTTTATTTTGTCTTTTTTAGGAAGTGTAGTTAATATAGTTAGTAGGACTGCAAAAGATAGAGTTATCGAGAATAATATAAAAATGTTTAGAATTGTTATTTCTTTAAAACAGAGTAAGTGGAAGGTGATTTCTAGGTAAAATATAAATAAAAAATAATCTCTTAATGTTTTTCCCATCTAATCACTATCCTATCCTTATTGATATTATCATAAAATACAACTTTAGTAAATAGTTCATTTATTTTGTCCTGGTAGATTTAGTTTTACTTGTAAAAATTCTTTATGGATGATATTATAGTAGTTAAGAATAGAGGGTGGAAAGATGGAGTTTATTATTACTTTTTTTAGAGATATTTTAGATGGTCCAGTTTATATTGTTGTAACTGTTATTTGTTCTATTTTAATTTGTGCATGTATTGGTTATTTAGCAGAAAAGAGGCAATTAAAAAAGAGGAAGGAGGAACAATATGTTGATGTTTCTAATCCTTCTGTTAGTGCGACAACGTCTTCTTTCGCTCGCTCTGCATCATCAATAGAAGATCATTTGCCTTCACAAAGTGTAGGGAATGCTACTGGTAGTACTGATAAAGCTCCTTCTTCAACTGTTGTTCAGTTTTCTCAACCACAAGTGGTTACTATTCCTGTTCCTGATCAGAATTTATCAACTCAAAATCAAGCAGGAATTTCTCAGACACCTATTATTGCTACTGCTCCTAGTGTACAACCAGTTGTTGCTGTTTCTAATGCAGTTTCCCCTGGTGCTAATTCTGCTACTAATTCAACTGCAGTGCCAACTTCTGTTAATAAGCAGTAAAAAAACTTTCTTTCAGGTTTAATTTTTGGTATACTTTATAGGTACCATAAAAAAGGAGATGATGTAATGCCACTTACAGTAACAGATATTGTGTCAATTGTTCGCAAACTTGTGGATATATGTTTAGTATGGGCGATTTTTTATTTTATTTTGAAAAATATTCGTAACAATGTTAAATTATCTTTAATTTTTAAGGGAGTTGCGTTTGTTATTATCTTGAAATTTGTTAGCGATTTATGTGGATTTACTACTATTGGTGTGTTACTTGAGTATATTATTATGTGGGGGCCACTTGCACTTATTATTATTTTTCAACCAGAAATTCGTGCTATTTTGGAACAGCTTGGGCGTACTCAACTTTTAGGTCGTCATAAAACACTTACTGTTGATGAGCGTGAACATCTTGTTTATCAAATTATTCAATCACTTGATTATCTTAGAAAGCAACGTATTGGGGCTTTGATTGTCTTGGAACGTGATTTTAGTTTAATTAATTATATTGAAAAAGCTAAAAAGCTTTATGCTGATTTGTCTAGTGATTTATTAATTTCTATCTTTTTCCCTAATAATCCTCTTCATGATGGTGGAGTGATTATTCAAGGGGATCGTGTTACTTGTGCAGGGGCGGTATTCCCTACTAGTAGTAGTTCTAAGATAAATCGTCACTTGGGAACTAGACATCGTGCTGCCCTTGGTATTGCAGAGGAAAGTGATTGTATCTCTATTGTAGTAAGTGAAGAGACTGGGCGACTTTCTATCGCTGTTAAGGGAGAATTATTCTATAATCTTTCTATAGATGATGTTAGAATTATGTTAATTGATGAGCTTAAACCAAAACAAGATTTAGATTATGATGAAGATGATATAGATGAGGAAGAGATATATGAAGAAGATAATTAAACCATTTAAAATTTTATTTCATCATATTGGTAACTTTTTTGATAAATTATTAATTACTCCTATTACGAAGTTTATGCTTCGAATTGCTGATATTTTTCGAGGAAATGGAAAAGCAATTGAACGTATTTTTAATAAGAAGTCTACTTTGATTATTGTTTCTTTAATACTTGCTTTTGGAGTATTTGTTCTAATTGATCGAGAGAGTAATATTATGATTGATCAATATGCTGAAATTCTTTATAAACAACCAGTATCTGCTATTTATAATGAAGAGTCTTATGTTGTTGAGGGATTACCTAAAACAGTTGATATTACATTAGTTGGTCAAAAAAGACATATCTTTTTGGCAAAGCAAGCACCTTCTAAGGGGGTGTCTGTTGATCTTACAGGTTTAAAACCAGGAAATCATAAAGTTACTTTGAAGTATTCTCAGAGATTAAAGTCACTTGATTATAAATTAGATCCTTCTACTGTTACTGTTACTATTTATGAGAAGGTTTCAGAGACGAAGAGTTTAACTATTGATGTTTTACATAAAGATAATTTAAATAGTAAACTTTATATTGAAAATATTGAATTAGATCGAAGTGATGTTATTGTTAAGGGAGCGGAATATAAACTTAAGAAAGTTGCTACTGTTAAGGCTTTAGTTGATGTTGATAATTTTGTAAATCCAAAGGCGGGAGTAATGACTCTTAAAAATGTTCCATTAGTTGCTTATGATACAGATGGTAAGATTGTGGATGTAGAAATTGTTCCAAAGAGTGTGGATGCCAAGATTACCATTACATCACCTAGTAAAGAAGTACCAATTAAGATTGTACCAAAGGGTAATTTGGCTTTTGGTAAAGCAATTAGTGCTATTAATACAAATGTTTCTACTGTTAGAGTTTATGGAGAACAGGCTGCTGTTGATAAGCTTGTTGAATTAAAGGTAGAAATTGATGTGAAAGACTTAGATAAAAACAAAGATTTCAATATTACCTTAAAGCGTCCAAACGGTATTACAGAGCTTAGTGAAAAGACGATTGCTGTTAAAGTTTCTATTGATAATTCTACAACGAAAGAGTTTAAGAATATTCATATTGTAACGGAAGGATTAAATAATAATTATGCTGTACAGGCATTGTCTGAAGCAGATAGTATTGTCACTGTTGTTGTTAAGGGTAGTGAAAATGCTATTAAGACATTAGATGAGACTACTTTAAAGGCATATATTGATCTTAAGAGTTATGGTGTTGGAGAGCATGAAGTTCCTGTTAAAGTAGTAGGAGATGATTTAACACTCGATTATTCTTCTAAAACTAAGAAAGTAAGAGTTCGGATTATAGAAAAATAAAAAGATTTGTGAGGATTCACAAATCTTTTAGTCTTTTAAATGATCAAATAGTATTGTGATACTAATTAGCCCACTGATTCCAATGATGATATATACTATTTTGGCTATTATATTATCTACACCACCGAAAATTGTTGCTACTAGATCTAAGTTAAATAGTCCTACAAGTGCCCAGTTAAGTGCACCTATGATGATTAGCACTAAAGCAACTTTTTTTAATATTTCCATTTTTTCGTCTCCTTTACATATTATTCTTATACTACTTATCTTTCCATTTTTTTTTAGAATTATTCGTAATATTTACATTTTTTTTCCATATAGTTAAGTGAGTATATGAATGAGGTGGAGATATGAAAAAAATATTAATAGTTCTTTTTGTTGGTTTTTCTTTCTTTTTTTTAACAGGATGTGGTAAGACAACGATGAATGATATTGTAGGAAAAATGGATAAAGATGTTCGTAAATTGAAAGCATATCAAATGGAAGGAAAGCTTGAAATCGTAAATAATGATGATGTTTATAATTATGATGTTGTAATATCTTATAAACAAAAAGATTTTTATAAAGTATCATTAAAAAATGTTGCTAATAATCATGAACAAATTATTTTAAAAAATGAAGACGGTGTTTATGTACTTACACCATCTTTAAATAAAAGTTTTAAATTTCAAAGTGATTGGCCATATAGCAATTCACAAATTTATTTGTTAGAGTCTCTTCGAGATGATATTAAGAATGATGAAAAGAGGGAGTTTAAAGCAAATAAAAATAATTATGAATTTGTAACTCGTGTTAATTATCCTAATAATCGTAAGCTTACTTCACAGAGAATTATTTTAGATAAAGATTTGAAACCTCAATTGGTTAAAGTTTTAAATGAAGAGAAGATTCCACAAATGACAATGAAATTTACTAGTGTTGATTATAGTCCTACTTTTAAAAAAGATTTCTTTTGCTTAGATGTTGCTATGAAAAGTGCAAATGTGGATGATAGTGCAACAGAGGTTTCTAAAATAGAAGAGGCAATTTATCCACTCGTTATGCCTAGTGGTACAAAGCTTGTGAATGAGGAAAGAGTAAAAAAAACTAATGGTGAGCGTGTTATTATGACTTTTGAGGGAGAAAAACCATTTTTACTTGTGGAAGAGACTGCTAATATATTTGATGAATTAACAGTGATTCCTACTTATGGAGATATTTATCAATTAATGGATACCTTAGGAGTTATGACTGATAATTCCCTTACTTGGACTTCTGGCGGGGTTGAATACTATTTGGTTAGTGATGTTATGAATTCTTCTGAACTTACGGAAATTGCACAGTCTATTAATGTTTTACCTACTATGAAATAAACAGAAATTGTTTATTTTTTCTCTAGGGTATGTTATACTCTATTTGGTGATTAGAAATGGCAAAAAGTAAAAAAAATAAAAATAATAATAATTCTTTGAATAAAAAGGAACATTCTGTAGAAAATAAAAAAGTAGAAGTAGCAGTAAATGATTCTACTCCTTTTCTATCTAATGCAGTGAAATGTGTTATTGCAGTTGTTGTAATACTGATTCTTTCTTATTGCTTAGCTCTTTATATTACTAAGAAAAGTAAAATTGATTCTATAAAAGTGGCTGATGCTGTGATTCAGTATGAAGTGATACTTGCTGGAGAAAGTTTTAGTCAAAGTAAGAAGGATTATATGGTTTTGTATTTTGATGATACTAATATTGGTGATTATAGTAGTGTTTTATCAGAATATAATGATAAAAAGGAGAAAGTGACAATATATAAATGTTATACAAACGAAGCTTTGAATAAAAAATTTGTGTCTCAGGATGAAAATAGAAGTCCAGAGAAGGCGGATGACTTGAAGGTTACAGGAAATACGCTTATTCGATTTAAAGATAATAAAGTAGTAGAATATATTACAGGAAAAGATGAAATTATTTCTTATTTGAAAGAACTTTAATTATCCTTTTTCTTGCCTCAATAGCTCAGTTGGTTAGAGCACTTGACTGTTAATCAAGGGGTCCTAGGTTCAAGTCCTAGTTGGGGCGCCATTTATGAAATTTAGACAACTTCGGTTGTTTTTCTTTTGTTCTTCTTTACATCTATCTTTTTATTTGATACTATTCTAGTAGAAAGATGGGTTTTTTGAAGATGAAGATAGAAAGAAAAGAAATTGTTTTATTGAGTAGTATTTTTTTCTTTTTCTGTAGTATTTTTTTACTTATTCCTATTACGGGGGATGACTGGTATAATTATGTTGTAGGAAAAGAGGGGGTTATTTCTAGTATTCAGCATTCTATTTCTATGTATTTTTCTTGGGAAGGTCGGATCGTTAGTAGAATTTTAATTTATCTTTTGACTCCTCATCGGATTATCTATTCTATTATTACTTCCTTTCTTATTACCTTACTTTGTTATTTTATTGCTAATTTTTATCAAACGAAATATAAGTTTTTTATTTACTTTGTTACTGTTTTCTTTTTATTAACTTTGGAAAATACGATGTGGACACAAAGTTTTTTGTGGGTTGCTGGTAGTGTTACTTATTTATTTCCTTGTGTTTTACTTATTGGATACTTTTATTTTTATTTTCATTATATTAGAAATAGAAAAAAATTTTTTTGGTATCATTATTTTATTTCTTCTCTTTTTTCCTTTTTTGTTACTATGTTTGTAGAAAATCTTGCTTTTGCTTATGTTTTGTTTCACTTGTTTCTTTTTTGTTATCATTATTATAAGACAAAAGAGATTGATCTTTATTTAGTTTTTAATGGTCTTAGTGGTTTTCTTGGCGCTTTTCTTATGCTGATTAGTCCTGGTAGTCAGGCACGAGCACTTGTTGATGATATAAATTTTCATCAATTGTCTCTTATTGGAAAGATTAAATTTAATATTCCGAACTTTTTGCATTATACTTTTCTTTGTAATATTCCTTTTTTGATTTTAGTTTTTATTTTGACATTACTTTTGTGTCAGAAGTTAGAGAAGTTTAAATTTTTTATTACCTTTTTAGTTCGTATTTTTTTCTTATTTTTAATAAGTACTTTACTTTTACATCAGATGAATATTTCTAATATTTTATGGGATTTTTTATTCCTTCATCTTTATTTATTAGTTTTTGTTATTGGTATTTTTGTTTTATT
This sequence comes from uncultured Muribaculaceae bacterium, assembly GCA_964637865.1. Taxonomy (GTDB): domain Bacteria; phylum Bacillota_I; class Bacilli_A; order RF39; family UBA660; genus MGBC119817. The sequence continues at coordinate 9,006 of CAZWXX010000012.1, forward strand.
TCTTTTTTATCTTTTTCTTAAAAATTTTTCATTTTCCAAGTTAACTTTCTTTTTCTTTTCTATTATTATTGGTCTTTCTAGTAATTTTATTATGTTTTTATCACCTGTTTGGGGTGGAAGAGTTGCTTTGTTTACAACTATTGTATTGTTTTTCTCTTTTCTTTATTTTCTTTTTATGATGATAGAAGAGAGAAAAATTCGGTTTTCTACTTTTATAGTACCTGTTTGTTTTGTTTTTCTTTTTAGTTTTATGCTATTTACTCTTTTTCAGTATTATCAAGTTTATCGTTTTACTGTTTTGCGTGAGAAATGTATTAAGAATCAATTGGAAAAGAATTCTTCTTATATTACGATTTATACTATGCCTAAATTATTATTATGGGGGAATGATCCTTATGATGATTTTCATATAGAGTATTTTAAAAAGTATTATCATATTTCAGATGATAAAAAAATTATTTACCAAACACTTTGGTATTAGGTTTTCTTTTTCTTTTCATTCTATTTTTTTATCTTTTGTGATATGATAGTACTGGAGCGTAAGAGGTGATAATATGGCTCGTAAAAAGATTGATAAGAATATAGAACAAGAAGAAGAGGAACTTTCTAATATTCGAGAAGTTATTGTTGAGAAGAAAAGTGGGTTTAATACTATAGAAGTTGTTATTATTATGATGATTGCTATTTTATTTGGTGGTCTTTTGGGAAGTGTTTTGACTTATACGAAGGGTGCTATTTCTCTTCGACGTGTTCCTGATGAATTAGAAGAGCTTGTTAGTACTTATCATACAATACTTGATAATTATTATGATAAAATTGATAAGAAGGAACTTTTGGATTCTGCTATTAAGGGAATGGTTGATTATTTAGATGATCCTTATTCTACTTTTATGGATGAAGTGGCTTCTGATGCTTTTAATGAGACTGTAAACGGAGAATATACTGGTATTGGAGCTCAGGTTATGCAAGAGGATGGGAAAGCTATTATTTATAGTGTTTTTGAAAATTCACCTGCTGATAAGGCTGGACTTAAAAAGGGAGATATTTTGTTAGAGGTTTCTTCTAAAGATGTGACAAATAAAAATTTATCGGAAATTACAGATTTGCTAAAAAATGGAAAGAGTAATAAAAAAATTAAGGTAAAAGTAGAACGAGATGGGAAAAAGATTGATTTAGAATTATCTAGGGGTGTTGTTGAACTTCCTTCTGTTAGTTCTAAAATTATCGAGCATAATGATAAAAAAGTTGGTGTTTTGACGGTTTCTATATTTGCTGCAAATACTTATTCTCAGTTTAAAGATAAGCTTTTAAAATTAGAAGATAAGAAAATAGATTCTCTTATTATTGATGTACGAGGAAATCCTGGAGGACATTTGAATCAGGTTACTAAAATATTATCTTTATTTTTAGATAAAAAGAAAGTTTTATATCAGATTGAAAATAAGGGTAAGAAAGAAAAGGTTTATGCTTCTACTAAAGAGAAGCGTACTTATGATATTGTTGTTTTAACCAATAAAAGCAGTGCTTCTGCTTCTGAGATTCTTGCTTCTGCTATTAAAGAGTCTTATGGTGGAAAGACCGTTGGTGCTACTACTTATGGAAAGGGTACAGTACAGAAGGCTTTTTCCTTAGAAAGTGGTGCTAGTATTAAATATACTACTGAGAAATGGCTTACTCCAAAGGGACATTCTATTGATAAGAAGGGAATTAGTCCTGATTTCTTCGTAGATCTTTCAGAGGAATATTTAAATGATCCGAAGGATTCTAATGATACTCAGTTGCAAACTGCTCTTGATGTTATTACGAAATAAAATATAAAATAAATTTCCAAGGTGTGTTGTGGAAATTTATTTTTTCTAATTTATTAATTTACTATTAATTACTAATTGTTTCTCTTGGTGGCTAGGACTACAAGTTGTTAAAACTAATTGTTTATTATATTCTTTATTTATATGAATATAGCCGTTTTTATTTTCTTCCCAAATATTTGTTACTATATATAAATATTCTTTATTCAAATAAGTAATTTTTATCTTATCATTCTTTTCTAATTTATCTAGGTTTTCGAAATAAGAAACATTACTATTTCCAGAATGTGCTGCTATTAATAAAAGACTATTTTCTTTGTCTGGTAGAGTAGATTCTTTTAAGATTGTTACATTTTCGTCTACATTATTCTTTTTACTATCTATTTTATATAATGGCTTTTCTAAATTTATTTTACCAATGGTAATGTTTCCAATTTTATTTTCTTCTCTTGGTATTTTTACTTGTGATTTGATATTTCTATTTATATGCATCTTTTTTATTTCAGTATGGTTTGATATAGAGAAACATATGGCTATATAAATTACTAGAATAAAAATATTATATATTTTTTCTTTTGTAAACATAGAATCCACCTAGTAATAGAAAAATACGAGTAGAATGTAAATTTGTTTTTTCTTTTTTGGTATTTGGTACTTCTATTTTATAGTCATATAGTTCATATTTTAATTCTTTATCTTCTTCATTTATTTCTATTCTAAAATCTTCTACACGTTTATAGTTTTCTTTTGAATTTTTTTGCCTTACTATATATGTTCCATAAGGAAGTTCTATTTCGGCATATCCAGTGTGGTCTGTTGTGATACTTGTTACATATTCTTCTTTGATATTAAAAATATCAAATGTAACATTTTCTTCTGCTGTCATATTAGATACTGTTCCATAGTTTTTATAAATTTTTAATTTTCTTTTTATAATTTCGTTTGCTAGACTTAATTTTACAGATGCTTTTGTTGATGTAATGTCAACTTTATATTCATTTGTGTCAAGTTGATATCCTTTTCCTGGTGTTATTTCTTTTAGTGTATAAGAACCAAATGGAATATTTTTTACAAATGCTTTATTATCTTTTCCAATCGTTAGTTCTTTTACTAATTTATTGTTTTGGTCGTATAACCCATATTTTGCTCCTATGAGCTTTCCTTCTCCACTTGGTGTCGTTGAGTTTGTATCTTTGTCAATTTTTGTAATTTCTAATTCTGTTTTTTTGACCTTTACTGTAAAGCCTGTATATATATCTCTAGCATTTCCTAATGTCATGATTTTTTGTTCATTTTCTTTATAATAGAATAAAGCTGGATTTGCATGATTTCTTGCTATTTTTTGTAAACTAAAATTACGTATTCCTTCTTTTAGAGGTTTTACCTTAATTGTATTATTTGAAATTTCAATATTTGGATTATTTGATTCATAACCTGCTAGCACTTGATTTTGATCTGTTAGTATTAATTCTTCTCCTTCTACTATTTCAAATACAATACCGCCAAAGTTTGGTGTTATTAAATGATTGTTTACCAGTGTTAGTAGTTCATTCATTTCAGCATCATATGGATAAATCGTATTTCCATTTAATCCATCTGTAAATTCATAAGTTGCATTTGGTTCTGCAATTTTCCAAATTAATTGTTGTGTAATTGCATACCATTTAATATCTTCATGACCAGGATACATATATCCATAGTTGGCAAGAAGTGTTAATTTTTGTAATGTATCTTCTGATAAATTGTCGATATGTGTAGTCTCATCATAGTCTATCCCATTTCCGAAATTTACAAAAGGTTCTATACAGTAGGCGATACTTCCTGTTGTTTCTTCTTTAAAGAATCTAGCTCTTTGATATTTTGTATTTCCATGTAATGTTCTTCTTGTATAAATATATCCTGCATAATCTCCTTCAAAGAAAGTTTTATTACTAGCATTTACAGTATGCATATTTATGCCAAATGCCGTAATTATCATCATTATTAACAAAACAAATTTTTTCATATTATCTCTCCCTTTCTCGTTTTGTGGGTAGAATATATCATGACTTAAAGAATAAGACAAATGATCAAATTTATAAATTGAATGGTTTATGTGATTAGAAATTTTTATTTGCTATTAGAAAAAGATGCTTTTGGAAATGGAGTTGGTAGTGAAAAAACAAGTTTCATAGTATTTGACAAAAAAAAAATGGCTCTTTATAATGAAGAGTAAGAGAGGTGAATGTATGACAGATTTGGAAATTGCACATAGTGCTAAAAAGTTGGATATTAAAGATGTGGCTAAAAAACTTAATATTCCATCATCTAAACTTATTATGTATGGGAATGATAAAGCGAAAGTTTCTGATTTTTATGGGGATTGTCAGGGAAAATTGATACTTGTTACAGCGACTTCTCCTACTCCTTATGGAGAAGGAAAGACGACAGTCAGTATTGGTCTTAGTGATGCTTTATCTAAATTAGGAAAAAAAGCAGTAGCAGTTTTGAGAGAACCTTCTATGGGACCTGTTTTTGGTATGAAAGGTGGTGCTACTGGTGGAGGATATTCTCAAGTAGTGCCAATGGAAGAGATTAATCTTCATTTTACGGGTGACTTTCATGCCATTACTGCTGCTAATAATTTATTATGTGCTGCTATTGATAATCATATAGAAAAGGGAAATGCTCTTTCTATTGCTTCTGTTACTTTTAAAAGGTGTCTTGATGTTAATGATCGTGAACTTAGAAGAGTTGAGCTTAAACATAGAAAGGAGTCATTTACTATTACTGCAGCTAGTGAGATTATGACACTTTTTTGTCTTGCTACTTCTTTTGATGATTTGCGAGAAAAACTTGGTAATATTGTTATTGGTTATAACGATAAGGGAGATTTTATTTATGCAAAAGATTTACATATCGTAGGGTCATTACTTGTTTTGTTAAAGGATGCTTTTTTACCTAATTTAGTACAAACTTTGGAAAATACACCAGTACTTATTCATGGAGGACCTTTTGCTAATATTGCACATGGATGCAATAGTGTTGTTGCTACAAAGCTTGGTTTATCTGTTGCAGATTATGTTGTAACAGAGGCAGGATTTGGTGCTGATCTTGGAGCTGAAAAGTTTTTTGATATTAAATGTCGTAAAGCAGGACTTCATCCTGATTGTGTTGTGTTAGTTACTACATTGCAATCTCTTTATTATAATGGGGAAGGGCAACTTTCTTTTGATAATTTACAAGCTCATATTGATAATTTGCGACTTTATACTTCTCATTTGGTTGTTTGTATTAATCAGTTTTCTAAAGATGCTTTAGAAGATATTCTGAAAGTAGAGGAGTATTGTAAAAAACAAGGGGTTTTGTGCTATGTTTCTACTGCTTATCAAGATGGGGGAGAGGGGGCTGTTTCTTTAGCTGAAGGAGTTTTAAAGGTAACAAGCGAGCCTGGTGAATTTCAACTTTTATATGATGATACTTTATCTATTCTAGAGAAAATAGATGTTATTGCTCATAAGATTTATCATGCTAGTGAAGTTCATTATAGCAAGGAAGCTTTAAAAACATTAGAAATTTTTTCTAAAAATAATGTATCTCATCTTCCTATTTGCATTGCTAAAACTCAATATTCTTTGTCTGATGATGCGAAAAAGCTTGGTTATCCTACTTCTTTTTCTGTTCAGGTACGAGATTTGATTCTTTATAATGGGGCAGGATTTATTACTGTGTTGCTTGGAAATATTATGACTATGCCTGGACTTCCTTCTGTACCTAATTATGAGAAAATAGATATCGATAAAGATGGGAATATTATAGGATTATTTTAATCATAATTTATAGATAGAAAAAAGTTACAAATTATTCTTCATTTGTAACTTTTCTTATTGTATGTATTCATTTAAGTTTTTAGTTTTATAAGTTAATTCAGGCATTCTACATGTTGGAATGAAACCTGCTTCACTATTTATTACATCTGGAATACGATTAACAATTGTTGCACAAGTCAGTTCTACTGTTTGCGGTCTATTGATAATTAATGTTGTTTCTGGTTCGCCAATGATTGTCCATTCATTTTTATCGAATTCATCTTTTCCATATACTTTACCAATACATTCTGTTTCTAGGATGATTCCTTCTTCTGTTTCCGTTGTTACAATAGCACTCATACCAGTTGCATTTCCTTGTTTTATAGTCATGTTTAGTGTTTTCGAGTCAATATCTTCTTTATATGTTTGTGGGATGCATTTTTGTGTTTGATTTGTGATATGTAAATTTAATTTTTCTGCTAACCAACCATTTACATTCCACATGTAAGAAGGGGAGTATTCGCCACTTTCTATTAGGTCATTTCTTTCGTTTTTGCTTATTCTATCTACACTGGCAATTTTTTGATCAAATTCATCTAGAGTTAGACCTGCACCATGTGCTTGTGCTAAAGCAATCCCATAGTCTTCTACATTGTAAGAGGAACTTCCCTTTATTTTTGTAATTTTATGTGAGCTTCCAGCAAGTGATGAAATTAGGTGTCCCCAATAAATATCTTGATAGCCACTACCAGTGATAGTACAGTTATTTTCTTTTGCTAGTTTATCGATTTCTGCTGATAGTTTTGGATTTGAGTTAAATGAGTAGAATGCTTCTTCACAAGTTGTAATAGCATTGATTCCAAGATTTGCACATAATAGAAGTGCATCTCCTACATCTTTTAATAGACTCATTGTCTCAATGATACAAATATCAGGTTTTGTTTCTTTTAATAAAGTTTCTGCTTCTTTCGCATTTGTAATTGTGATACCGAGTTTTTCTTGACCTATTACTTCTCCAATATCTTTTCCAATCAGATTTGGGTTAATATCAATAGCACCTACTAATTCTCCTTTATGTTCTAAGATATATCTTATTGTATAAATAGCCATGTTACCACAGCCATACTGTACTACTTTTACTTTGTTTTTCATGCTTTTTCCTTTCTATTTACGGCGTTAGAGGAGTATTTTCTTCTTTATTTTCCTCCTTTTTAGGTTCTTCTGGTGTTACCTTATTTTCTTCTTTTTTCGTTTCTTCTTGTGGTGGTAATGTTATTTGTGGTTCATATATTTCAATATTTCCTGTGTAGAATTTTCCATTATAAGATATTGTATATTGATAAGTACCTGCCACATTTACATTGACACCAGATAAATCTATTTTAATCCCAATTTTTGCCTCTTCTGGTATTGCTTCTACAATATATGTAGCAATATCAGTAGATAGGGTAGCACCCTTTGTTAGTTTTAATGATTTTAAAGTCATGTTATTAATTGTTGGAAGTGGTTTTTCTTTAATTACGTAGGTTCCGTTATAAGTTTTTTTCTTATAAGTAATTGTATATGTATAACTACCGGCTTGTGTTACATTGACACTACTTGTATCTAATTTTAAATTTTTTAAAATTTTGCTATCTAAATCATAGACTAAATAATCTTCAATCTTTACACTAATTGGAGTATTTATTTCACTTTCCATATCTTTTAATTTGATTTCGTTTGTTTTTGCTTTTGCTACTCTTTTTTGTGTTATTTTTAGTTTTACGATTCTTTTTGGTTCTTCAAACTTTATTACTTTTGGCATTATAATTCCGCTTGAGATACATAAAATACCTAGAAAGGCAATTGTTGCGATAACAATGGTTCTAGTTTTTCCTATCATTTTATCCCTACTTTCTATCTTCATTATAGTATAGTTCTTATGCTTTCACAAGAAAAATATTTATTTGGAGGTTGAATATTGTGTCAAATTAACATATAATATGGGTACAAGGAGAAGTGCTATGGGTAATATGTTTTGGTTTGTTACTTTTTTAATTCTTTTATTTTTAGAACTTGTTACTGTTAATTTGGTTACTATTTGGTTTGCTACAGGTGCACTTGTTTCTTTTACTATTTCTCTTTTTATAGATAATGTTTTTTTGGAGGGCATTAGTTTTATTGTAGTTAGTGTTGTTATGCTTCTTACTATGAAGCCGGTCTTTGCAAGAATAAAAAAACACAATCATGAGTCTTTTAATTATGAACGTATTATTGGTAAGGAGGGAATTGTTTTAAAAGATATTAAAAAGCATCAACTTGGTGAAGTGAAAGTGATGGGAAGTGTTTGGAGTGCTATTTCTGATACGGAAATTTTAGCAGGAGAAGAAGTAGAGGTTTTAAAAGTTGAAGGCGTGAAAGTACGAGTTAAGAAAGTTAGCCATAAGGAGGAGTGAGTGTATATGGAATTTGGACTTATTATTATTTTAGTTATTTTGGTGGTGTTGGTGCTTGGTATTAAGATTATTCCACAATCAAAGGCATATGTTGTGGAACGTCTTGGTAGTTATGATCGAACAATGCAGACAGGACCACATTATAAGGTTCCTATTATTGATAGGATAGCCAATGTTGTTAGTTTAAAGGAAATTGTTAAGGATTTTGATCCACAACCTGTTATTACGAAGGATAATGTAACTATGCAAATTGATACTGTTGTTTATTTTCAGATTACAGATCCTAAGTTATATACTTATGGTGTGGAAAATCCAATTAGTGCTATTGAAAATTTGACTGCAACTACGCTTCGTAATATTATTGGAGAGTTAGAGTTGGATGAGACGCTTACTTCGCGTGATATTATTAATTCTAAGATGCGTTCTATATTGGATGAGGCAACAGATCCTTGGGGAATTAAGGTGAACCGAGTTGAAGTTAAAAATATTTTGCCACCTAAAGATATTCAAGAAGCAATGGAGAAGCAGATGCGTGCAGAACGTGAAAGACGGGAGTCTATTTTAAAGGCAGAAGGAGAGAAAAAAGCGGCTATCTTACTTGCAGAGGGTGAAAAAGAAAGTACTATTTTAAAAGCTGATGCTAAAAGAGAAGCACAGATTCGCGAGGCGGAGGGAGAAGCAGAGGCTATTATCAAAATTCAAGAAGCTACGGCACAAGGATTGAAACTTTTAAAAGAAGTGAAGTTAGATGAAGCTGTTCTTAAACTTAAGAGTTATGAGGCACTTGTTGATGTTGCTCATGGAAATGCGACAAAGATTATTGTTCCTTCTGAACTTCAAAATTTGGCAACTATAGGAACTGTTCTTAATGAGACCATTCATAAAGATAAGTAGTATAATGTGTTGTTTACTTAATTTATGAGAAGACTTAGATAATAGCTTTTAACTATTGTCTTTTTTTCGTTATATTAGATAAAATGAGAGTCATAAAGGTGATTACTTTATGATATTGCAATTTATATCCTATTTTTTTATCCTGTTTTCAGTTTCATGCCTATTTTTTTGACTGTAATTATATAACTGTCATGTTTTATCGAAATATGAATTTTTATGTATTTTTTTGACGAATATATGACTAATAATAATGAAAATATTTCTAAATAGTTAATAAAATTCTTCAAAAATTTTCTCTTTTCATTGCTATTTAGACGAAATTATTGTATATTTAATGTAGTAAATAATAGAAAAGATAAGAATATTTAGGGTCATAAAGTAATCACCTTTATGATGAAAAAGAGATAGAAAGAGTGGATGAATAT